>DAIQBE010000026.1:0-14800 GCA_036781325.1 Leadbetterella sp.
TGTAAAATTGATTTTGAATGTTCAATTTACAAAGCAAGGGTAATTTGAGTTTAGATTTTGAGTTTCGGTGGAAACAAAAAGAGGCATTTTCTGGGTTCAGAAAATGTTTTTTTTGTTTTTCTTTATTTTAACTTCTACCACACTTTCTTAAATTCTAGAATTAAAAAAAGGTATTTCAATTTTAGTTCTAATTCAATATATTTGTTCCCAATATATTTTAAAAACGAATTTTAGATGGAAAGTATAATTATTCATCCAAATAACAAAAAACAAATTAGGGCATTTGCTAATATGGCTAAAGCTCTAAATATTGATTTTCAGATTAAGAATAATAACTCCGAAGAGGAATTGTCAGAGGAGGATTTTTTGAAAAAGTTTGAAATATCAAGTTCTGTTGATGAATCAAGAGAGAAAACTCTTCGGTATGCAAGAAGCCTATGGACCAAATAAGGATATCCTCAGAACTGGAATTAAAATTACAAGATTTAATTCCCATTCTATGGGAAAATGAGTATTTCGGTTTTGTTGAATCGGCAGAAAATTATGTGAATCGTATTTATGATTTTATTTCAAAGATTCATAAAAAGCCAAAATATAGGTGTAAAAACCTCAAATTTGGCAAGTTTTATTCTAAATTAAAGATGAATGCAAATACTACTTTCTATTTGGTTTTTGATAATTTCTAGTGATCCAAATATTTGGTAAACGCGATATTTAATAATCATGAGATTGGGTACAAAATTATTATAAATGGATGACGAAAGTTGGGATACCTATTTTTTTCATATTTTTAGATGACAGTTCTTTCTTAAACTAAAAAAGGCATTTTCAATTTATGAAAATGCCTTTTTTTAAACTAGAATTTATCTTAATCCAACATCAAATAAGCCTTAATGAAATCATCTAAATTACCATCCATTACTGACTGAATATCAGAGGTTTCATGTCCAGATCTTGCGTCTTTTACGAGCTTATAGGGGTGAAACACATAGTTGCGTATTTGAGATCCCCACTCAATGTTTTTCTTAGAAGCTTCAATGTCATTTCTTGCGGCATTCCTTTTTTCAACTTCAATCTGATACAAACGCGATTTTAACATGTTCATCGCATGCTCTTTGTTGGCCAACTGACTTCGTTCTATCTGGCAAACTATCACAATTCCCGATGGTTTGTGGGTTAATTGTACTTTAGTTTCCACCTTGTTTACATTTTGTCCACCAGCACCACCCGACCGCGAGGTATGAAAGTCAATATCTGCTGGATTTATGTCAATCTCAATGGTGTCGTCTACCAAAGGATAGGCATAAACCGATGCAAAAGAAGTATGTCTTCGTGCGTTGGAGTCAAAAGGCGAAATACGAACTAAGCGGTGAACACCGTTCTCCGATTTTAAAAACCCATAGGCCATGGCACCGTCAATCTGCATAGAAGCCGATTTTATTCCTGCGCCATCCCCATCTTGCCAGTCAATTTGGGTTACTTTGTATTTATGTTTTTGTGCCCACATTAGGTACATACGATACAACATACTCGCCCAGTCTTGGCTTTCTGTTCCACCAGCACCAGAGTTGATTTCTATTACTGCAGAAAATTGGTCTTCCTCATTGGAAAGCATTTTCTTTAGTTCGAGTTCTTCGATGATAGCCTCTGTTTTTTTTCCTTCCGCTTTGATTTCTTCTTCCGACACTTCATTCATTTGATAGAATTCGTGTAGGGTTTCTAAGTCACCAATAGAGGTTTCTGCTTCTTCGTAGAACTCAGTCCAGTTTTTAAGGGTCTGGATTTCCTTTACAATTTTTTGTGCATGATCGGAGTCGTTCCAGAACTCCGGTTGGGCTTGTTGATTTTCTAAATCTCCTAGCTTCTCTTTCCGGCTATCGTAGTCAAAGATACCTCCTCAAAGCCGACACTCTGGCTCTCAAATCTTTCAACGCTTCTGTTGTCATGATTTCCTTAAATGGTTAAAAATTAATTAAAAAGTCTGCAAAGGTAGGTAAAAATAAGGAAAATTGGAAGTATGGATTTGAGAAAATATGGAATTTGGGGTATAGAAATTAGATTTATTTATTCAACTTGGACATGTAAAAATAGCTCGAATTTGAAGTTTTTCTCTATTGAAATTATTTTCTAATTTATTCTAATAAAATTCTAATTGTATATAAATACTGTTATAATTGTTTGATTTACAGAATATTAATATTTGAAAAGCTTTAAAAAGAAAGTGTTTCTCTTTGTGTGATTTTCTAGCAAATACATTCTTGGTTTGGTTGGACATATATTTGCAAAATAATTGAAAGAGTAATTTTGAAAATTCGAGTAAAACGTATAGTATATAATTTGTTTTTTTTAGCTATTTGTTATTTAAGTAGTTACGGATCTTTTGCTAACGTTTCAACAGCTAGTAATTTTTCAAATGAAGTTGAACTTGTAGTAGAAAATACGTTGGAAGAATCATATTCTGCTTTTGATTTTCAATTGGAGGAGTCTTTCGATAGGTCAAGATTTGCATTTACCAACAACTGCTTTTTTTTCGAAATTACTGAATTTAAACAAGTAAGAAATATTTTAGAGATTAGTTTAGATTCAAATAGTCCACCCCCACGGCGGGTATAATTTTCTGCTTTTTCTGTTTTCTCCTTTAGCCCCAAAATGTTAAGAATACTTTCTCGAAACTGAGTATGTTTCAAGTTTCTTTTTTGGAAAGTAGTAAACTTTTAATTTTTTAATAATACGTAGTTACAGTTTTTGTAATTACCTCAAAATAAATTCTCTGTAATTAAAAATAATGAATACTCCCATTACTATTTTAGCATTAATAGTTATCATTACTTCTTGTTCGAGTAAAGATAAAAAACCAGTGGAACAAATTGAAAATTACCCAATTACGTCTCCAATTGTAATTGATACCACTTTACAAACAGATTATATAGCCGAAATAAAAGCCATTCAAAACGTTGAGATTAGAGGTAGAATAAAGGGATACCTGGACAAGGTGTTTATAGACGAAGGAAAGTACGTGAAAGAAGGGCAAGTTTTATTTGCAATTAGTAATCCTGAGCTTCGAGAACAAGTATTCAAAGCCAGTGCAGCTATAAAAAGTGCCTTTGCTGAACAGAAAGCGGCCGAAATAGACTTGAGCAATGTGAAAAGACTTGTTGAAAAAAATGTAGTTTCAACAACAGAACTAGAGGCTGCAAAAAACAAGGTAGACATGATGAAAGCCAGGGTGGAAGAAGCACAGGCCAACGAATCTTTTGCCAAAATTCAATTGAATTACCTGCAAGTAAAGGCTCCATTTGGAGGGATTGCAAACAAGATTCCTAACAAGATAGGGTCTTTAATTGAGGATGGAATGCTCCTAACCACCATTTCTAATAATGCCGAGGTGTTTGCATATTTCGATGTTTCTGAAAAAGAGTACTTAAATTATATGGTGAATTTTAAGGAAAATGCTCAGAGTTCAAACAATGTCACTTTGATATTAGCAAATGGAGAAGAACACCCAATAAAAGGGAAAATAGAAACTACAGAGGGTGAGATTGATCAAAGCACTGGAAACATTGCCTTTAGAGCCAGATTTAAAAACCCTGAAAGAGTGCTGAAACATGGAGCAAGTGGCAAGATTCGACTTTTGAAGAATTATAAAAATGCATTAATTATTCCTCAAAAAGCAACATTCGAAATTCAAGATAGATTGTATGTGTTTGTGGTCGATAACAAAAACAAGGTCAAAATGCGTGCTATAACCTCTACAAATAGATTGAATCATTTTTTTATTATTGAATCTGGTGTAACTGTAGGGGATAAAATTTTGTATGAAGGTATTCAAAATGTAAAGGATGGAATGGCCATAAAGCCAAGTTTTGTTAAAATGGAAACCATCTTTAAAGAACTAAATACTAATTCCTCCCCCAACTAAACCCTAAGAATATGCTTAAGAATTTCATTAACAGACCAATCTTATCGTTGGTAATATCCATTTTTATTGTGCTTTTGGGAGTTTTGGCCATGCTAACACTTCCCATTACCCAGTATCCAGACATTGCTCCCCCAGCTGTGTCTGTCACCACTAAATATACAGGTGCAAACGCCGAAGTGTGTGCCAAAGCAGTGGTGACACCCTTAGAAAGAGCCATAAACGGAGTGCCAGGCATGACCTACATGACTTCGGTATCTGGAAATGATGGTACAAGTATAATTCAGGTTTATTTTGAGGTTGGAACCGATCCTGATGTGGCTGCCGTAAACGTCCAAAACAGAGTTACCACGGTTTTAGACGAATTGCCCGAAGAGGTAATCAAGGCTGGTGTTTCTACAGAAAAAGAGGTCAATAGTATGCTAATGTACATCAATTTGATAAGCAGCGATCCAACTGTTGATGAGAAATTTATCTATAATTTTGCTGATATCAATGTCTTTGCAGAGCTAAAGCGAATTGATGGTGTAGGTTTTGTGGACATCATGGGTTCTCGTGAATACGCCATGCGTATTTGGCTCAAGCCCTCTAGGCTCGATGCCTATGAAATTTCAGCAGAAGATATAATTAAGGCATTAAAAGAACAAAATGTGGAGGCTGCTCCAGGAAAAGTTGGAGAGAGTTCTGGAAGACGCGCTCAGTCTTTGCAGTACGTTTTGCGGTATACGGGCAAAATGACTAAAAAGGAGCAATACGAAAATGTGGTAATCAAAGTAACTGACACGGGGGAAATGCTCCGTTTAAAGGATGTTGCAGATATTGAATTCGGATCTTTGGATTATGATGTTCTTTCAAAAGAAAACGGAAAGCCCTCGGCAGCAATTGTACTAAAACAGCGCCCGGGGTCAAACGCAAGCGAAGTAATTCAAAACATAAAAGACAGGCTGGAATTTTTGAAGGAAACTACTTTTCCTCCTGGAATGACCTATACTGTAAGCTATGATGTATCAAGATTTTTAGATGCCTCCATAGCCGAAGTGCTAAAGACGCTGATAGAAGCATTTATTTTAGTGGCACTTGTAGTGTTTCTGTTTTTACAGGATTTTCGGTCTACTCTAATACCCGTTTTGGCCGTTCCAGTTTCTTTGGTGGGCACATTTGCCTTTATGCAGCTTTTTGGGTTTTCCATAAACCTCCTAACTCTTTTTGCCTTGGTGTTGGCAATTGGTATAGTGGTAGATAATGCCATAGTGGTGGTGGAGGCAGTACACGCCAAAATGGAGGAAAAACACTTAAATGCCCGTGAAGCTACCATAGCATCTATGGAGGAAATAAGTGGTGCTATCGTGGCAATTACACTTGTGATGTCTGCTGTGTTTATTCCAGTGGCATTTTTGTCAGGTCCAGTGGGTGTTTTTTACAGGCAATTCTCGGTGACGATGGCAATTTCTATTGTTATTTCGGGAGTAAATGCATTGACTCTAACACCTGCATTGTGTGCTTTAATGCTAAAAAATCCACATTTGGAGATTCGAAAAGAAAATTTCATAACAAGATTTTTTACTAAATTCAATAGGGGATATGATAAGTTATCTGCCAAATACGGAAGTCTTTTAACGCTGATTGCAAACCGTAGAGTGGTTACATTCGCAATTTTGGTTGGTTTCTGTGTAGCTACTTGGGGAGTTGGAAGTGTATTGCCCACAAGTTTTATTCCTACGGAAGACCAAGGGACTATATATGCAAATGTGACTTCTCCAGTGGGCTCCACGCTTGAACGCACTGAAGCCACCATGAATGAAATTGATAAAATTGCTCAAAAGATGACCGAAGTGGAATCCATTTCATCACTCAGTGGATTTAGTATGATGACCGATGGCGTGGGTTCTTCTTTCGGAATGAGCACCATCAATTTGAAACCATGGAAACAACGAGATGCTACCGCCAATGATATAATTGCTCAATTGATCGAAAAGACGAAGCACATCAAAGGAGCTGAAATTCAGTTTTTCCCCCCACCTGCTGTACCTGGGTTTGGAAACGCCAGTGGTTTCGAGGTGCGATTATTGGATAAAACGGGCTCTGGTAATTTGCAAAAAACAGCAGAGGTAGCTGATAAATTTATTGAAAAATTAAAGAAACGACCAGAAATCAAAGATGTATTTTCAAGTTTCAATCCCAGCTTCCCACAATATCTGATTCATGTGGATCAAGACATAGCTGCCAACAAGGGCATATCGGTTGATGCCGCTATGAGCAATTTACAATCTTTGATTGGTAGTTTTTATGCCACAAACTTTATTTTATACGGGCAAATGTATAAAGTGATGATTCAGGCAGATCCCAAATATAGGGCCTCGCCAGATGACATTATGAAATTGCGAATCAAGAATAAAAATGGAGAAATGGTCCCTTATTCAATATTTAGCCGGATCGAAAGGGTGTATGGCCCTGAACAGCTCACTCGATATAATATGTACGTTTCGGCAATGCTTAACGGTGAACCCGCAAAGGGGTACAGTTCTGGAGATGCCATAAAGGCAATCCAAGAGGTTGCTAAAACCGACTTGCCTCGAGGATATTCCTACGAATGGTCGGGTATGACGCGAGAAGAAGTTCTTTCGGGCGATCAAGTCGTTTTTGTTTTCTTAATTTGTTTACTTTTCGTGTATTTGTTGCTTTCTGCCCAATATGAGAGTTTCTTATTACCACTTCCAGTTCTATTGTCATTGCCGGTCGGAATCTTCGGGTCTTTATTTTTCTTGTATTTATTTAACCTAGAAAACAACATTTACGCTCAAGTAGCTATGGTAATGCTCATAGGGCTGTTAGGAAAGAACGCAATTCTTATCGTGGAGTTTGCTGTTCTAGAGCAAAAACAAGGGAAAACTCTTCTAGAAGCCGCTATAGGCGGTGCAGTAGCTCGTTTTCGACCTATTTTGATGACCTCCTTTGCGTTTATTGCGGGTTTGATTCCCCTGATGTTTGCCTCTGGGGCAGGTGCTATTGGCAATAGAACCATTGGTGCTGCGGCTGCAGGGGGCATGTTGTTCGGAACTGTATTTGGGGTTATCGTAATTCCCGGGCTCTTTATAATTTTTGGAAGAAACAAAAAAAGATAATATTGAAAATGTTGAAGTTTAAAAATATATGTGTTTTAGGCCTGCTCCTGATTTTAGGAGCTTGTAAGATAAAACAAGAGATTCCTAATAATCGTCAATTATTAGCTATTCCAGATAAGTTTAGTGCTAATACTGGCACTTTAGAAACAGATTTGCCGAATTACAGATTGTTTTTCAACGACGCAAATTTGATAGCTTTGATAGACACAGCCTTAAAAAACAATTTTGATCTGCAAATGACCTTACAAAAAATTGAAATAGCTAAAGCTGGGGTTCGGTTCACGCAAGGCTTAGGAAAACCCGATTTAGCTGGGAGTTTCAATATCGGGCAAAGGAAATTTGGAAGATATACCATAGATGGAGTCGGTAATTATGATACACAGTTTTCTTCGAATTTAAATGATAGACAGCAAATTCCAGACCCTGTGGTTCCCGATTTTTCTTTAGGTGTGCAATCTTCTTGGGAAATAGACCTATGGGGTAAGCTCAAAAGTCAAAAAGCCGCAGCAGCCTCCAGGTTTTTAGCTAGTGAAGCAGGTAAGAATTTATTGGTGAGCGAAATAGTGGCTTTAATTTCGGAAGCTTACTATGATTTGCTCATTTTAGATAATGAATTACTGTTCTTGGAAGAAAACATTACTTTGCAACAAAGTGCATTGGATTTAACTCGAACGCTAAAGGAGTCGGGAAAATCAAATGAACTGGCAGTAGATTTATTAAATGCTCAATTGTTGAGCTCCAAAGCCTTCAAAATAGATGTGCAGCAAGAGATCATTGAATTTGAAAGTAAAATTAATTTTTTAGCCGGTCGGTTTCCCCAGCCGGTTGTACGTCCGAGGGTGATTTGGGCTGAGGTTATTCCACCAACTTTGTCATCGGGTATACCTTCAAAGCTCCTGCAAGATAGACCAGATATCAAGCAGGCCGAATATGAACTGCTGGCCACTAATGCCAATTTGTTTGCTGCAAAGGCTGCATTTTATCCTTCTGTTAACATTACTGGAGGTGTGGGTTTTCAGTCTTTTCGTTCCCTCCTTTTGCTAAACCCTGCGTCTTTTGCCATGAACACACTTGGAGGACTTATGGCACCTTTGGCCAATCGTAGGGTATTAATTTCTGATTTGATGGCTTCAAAAGCGGATCAAAAAGCTGCTTATATCAATTATCAAAAAACGATAGTAAACAGTTTTACCGAGGTATATAATCAGCTCAATAAAATTGAAAACTTCAACTTGATGAATGATTTAAAGACTCAAGAGGTGCAAGCCTTGCGACAATCTATTATTTCTTCTTCTGAACTATTTGGGTCGGGTAGGGCTACCTATTTGGAAGTAATAACCGCCCAAAAAAACTCATTGCAATCGCAGATTGAATTAATAAACCTAAAGAAAAGACAATATGGGGCAGTGATTGGCCTTTACAAAGCCTTGGGTGGGGGTTGGAAGAATTGATTGGAAATGCTGAATTGAGTTTTTAGCTTGAAAACTTCATAAGCTAACAACAGTAACCAACATCCAGAATTTTGGCGGAGTGATCCAAACGAGTGATTTGGTTGAATTTCATGCAGGAACTCAAAGTTATTACAGATTTTCGTATTGGAATTTATACTTCTTCGATCACAAGCCCTTCACCTCAAACCACACATTCACACTCTTCCCATTTTCATCGGTACAGGTGATCGTGTTTTTGCCTAATACAGGTTTTATGAAAACACTCTTGTGGGCTTCAAATTTGCCGACAAGTTGGTTGTTGTGATACCAGAACACGTTACCTGTTCCCACAGAGACATTGGCTTTCAGCTCAATTTCCTGTAGATTGTTTTTTTCGATATAATACAAGCCCTTGTTTCTTGGCGAAACAATACTCAGCGTTTGCGACTTTATGGTGTGCGTGCAGTTTGGATTATGTGGAGGAGGAGATGAATAGGGCAAACCACCGCTTTGCAAAAACGACAGATATTCTGGCGGATAATTAATATATTCTTTTTGGACTGCCAAGTTTCTATCCAAACAAAAACCACAATAACTCATGGTTTCAGAAGCATTTACCCATATTTTTTTGAGGTGCTGGCACTTTTTTTTATAAAATACATTGCTCACAAAAAAATCCATTTGGGTGTCTTTGCAAAAATCATTTTTGGGCAAACCCGTTACCGAACACACTTCTTTATACACCAAACTTTCGGGTATTTTGAACCACGGTTTGTTTTTCTCGATGGCATTGAAAATCTGGAAAAGTAAGGGCGTGGCCACTGCTGCACCGCTTAGTTGTGGAATACTTTCGCCCGAAAAATTGCCCAACCAAACGCCCACCGTATAGTCAGGGTTGTAGCCAATCGCCCAAGCGTCGCGTTTGCCAAAAGAAGTACCGGTTTTCCAAGCGATTTTGGGCAAGCGAAAGGTAAAATCAAAGTTATTGGGGAAGTCGGGTCGTTGAATGCCGCTCAAAATATCCGATATGATGTAACACGAAGCAGGATCTAGTAAGGCTTTTGCCGGGGTTTTTGGTAAATTTGGATTAGAAGTAAAATTAAGTTCTTGGAAAAGCCCGCCATTGGCAAAGGTAGCATACAGCCTCACCATTTCTTCCATACTCACACCGCAGCCTCCCAAAATGGCAGAGAGGCCCAATTTGTCCTCATTTTTTTTGATGCTTTTGAAGTCCGCCTTTTTCATTTCTATCAGAAAATCTCCAACACCGTATTCGTCTAAAGTTTTTACTGCCGGAATATTTAGCGATTGTTGTAGCGCGTCTTGCATACTCACTTGGCCCCTGAAAGTATCATCAAAGTTTTCGGGTTTAAAACCTCCAAAGTCTGTTGGAATATCGTACAAAATGGCCTTTGGATTGATGATTCCTTTTTCCAAAGACAAGGCATAAAGATAGGGCTTCAATGCACTTCCAGGCGAACGAACCGACTGAATACCATCCACTTGTCCACCATCTATGCGGTTTTTATAGTCGGCCGAACCGCAATACACCAGCACTTTCATAGTTTTGTTGTCCACCACCATGGCCATTCCGTTTTTCACGCCTATGGTTTCGAGCCTTTGAAGGTAGGCTGTGAGTTGTTTCTCCACCTGCAACTGATAAGCAGCATGTATCGATGTGTGAATGTAAGGAGAAGCAGACTCGGCCGTCAAACGGTCTGATATATGTGGTGCTCGCTTCAAGAAAGTGCTTCTTTTCAGATTAACGGATTCGTTTTGGGCTAATACAATCTCATTTTTGTTGAAAATTCCTTGTTTTTCGAAAAGCTTCAGCCACTTGTTTTTGAAAAATTCTAATTGCGAATTGTTTTTACCTGAAAGCAAAAGGCTGGGTTTGTTGGGTACTAGACTCAACACCATGGCCTGAGCCAAACTCAGCTGCGAAGGGGGTTTTTGTAGATACACATACGAGGCTGCCTTGATACCCTCCACATTGGATCCAAAGGGAGTCAGATTGAGATACAGAGCCAGAATTTCCTTTTTAGAATAATGCAATTCTAGCTGAACAGCCCTAATAATTTCCTTGATTTTGTTTAAATAGGTGCGGTCGTTGGGGTAAATTATTCTTACAACCTGCATCGTGATGGTGGATGCACCCGAAACCCGCCTTTTCTTTTGGATATTAGAAGCAAATGCCCGAAAAATAGCGACAGGATTAAAGCCAGGATGATAGTAAAAATATTTGTCTTCTTTCTCGATGATTGCCTTCAAGAAAAAAGGTGAAACCTCTTCTATATTGGTTTTGAGCCGCCATTTGTCTTCATTGTTGAGATACGCACTCAATATTCTCCCTTCGTCATCCAACACCACAGTGGAGTAATTGTCGGGCACTTTTACTGGAAAGATTAAATCTAGAACCAAGAGCAAAACCAATAAGACCAAAATGTATTTTACTTTGGGGGTTTTTAGGAATTGGATTGGGTTGATTTTTGGTAACACCGAGATTTTCGGACTTTTTTTTATAAAGGTCGTTAAGAATTTGATTATTTTTTTAGATTTTTTGAAATTAGTAAGGTTAAGCTGCTTGAAAAAGTCATAGTTTTAATCAAAGAAAAACGGAAAATCGCATTTAAACAATATTTCCCCAAAAAAACTATACTAAAAAATGAAATGAATTTAAAATAAATAGTTAAAATTTTGAGTACTTAAGAAAACTAAATTATTTGAAATACGAGTTTAAAATAAAAGAAATCATTTAAAGACCTTTAGCAGATTACCCTTTGTTTCATTAAATTTGCTATCAATTCAAAAAAGGAACTGTACCTAAAATTTGGGTTAAAAGTCAAATAGGACTTTTAAATATTATTTTGCCTAATCCCTAAATACCATTAGTTTTGATAGAAATTTAAAATAATAGCATAAAAAATAGTTTTAAGATGTAAGTACTTAAGCTTTACAAAAAAAATAAAAACGAATGAAAATAGACTTTAAAATAAACGGAAAACCTACGAGTGTCGACCTTGACCCTGGTATGCCACTACTTTGGGTGGTCAGAGACGAACTAAAGTTGACGGCAACCAAATTTGGCTGCGGAATGGCTATGTGTGGGGCTTGCACACTCCATATTGATGGCGAAGCTGTTCGGTCTTGCTCTGTTCCTGTAGAAACTATTGCAGGAAAAAACATAATAACACTGGAAGGGCTATCTGAAAGTGAGGTAAACTTACACCCAATTATGCAAGCTTGGATGGAAGAACAGGTGCCACAATGTGGCTATTGCCAGTCTGGGTTTATGATGGCTGCAGCTAAGCTTATCAAAGATAATCCAAATCCTAGTGATGATGATATTAAGAAAGGCATATCTAACATTTGCAGATGTGGTACGCAACCTCGCATTATTAAAGCTATTAAAAGAGCAGCTGAAATTAACCTCCAAAACATCTAAAAACTATGTCAAAAGAAAAAAAATCTTTCTCTCGAAGAAAATTCTTACAAAAAGGGGCAATAGTTTTAGGCGGAACTGTGGTGGCGAGTTATTTCGCTTGCTCACCTACACGTCGCTTTGTGGCACAAAAAGTCGAAAGTATGGACGTTCCTGCCATGATGAGTTCGCTTCAAGCTGATTTTTGGTTTGAAATTTTATCGGATAATACTATTTTATTAAAATCGCCAAAGATAGAATTAGGGCAAGGTGTTTTTACTGGATTGGCCATGCTTGCCGCCGAAGAATTGGATGTGCCGTATGAGCAAATAAAAGTTGAACACGCAAGTACTAAAAGTGGCTTGTTTGACGAAATGAACACTGGAGGAAGTAGCTCAACATCTAGTCTCTATGAACCCATAAGAGAGGTAGCAGCCACCATGAGAGAAATACTCAAAACAGCTGCGGCCAAAAAATGGGGTGTGAAAGTAAGTGAAATTGAAACCCAAAAAGGCACTTTAATGGCTGGCACAAAAATAATGACTTACGCAGAAATTGCAAAAGAAACCAAAGAATGGGAAATACCAAAAACGCCAGAATTAAGACCTAAATCAGCTTTTAAAATAGTAGGAAAGTCAGTAAAACGTACTGATTTGAAAGCAAAAGTAATGGGAACCGCCAAGTATACGCTCGACAGCGAATTGCCTGGAATGCTTTATGCAGTTTTGTTGCAATCACCTTATATAAACGGTACAATTAAAACCATTGACACAAAAGAAGCTGAAACATCAGCGGGTGTAGTAAAAGTTGTGCAGGAAGGAGAATTGGTGGCGGTTGTTGGCAAAACATTCTATGCGGCAGATAGTGCGTTTAAAAAATTAAAAGTTGAATGGAATATACCTACGAAAATTCAGCAAGCAGAATTAATACAACTAGTAACAGTTGGCAATGGAAAAGAAGTGAATATTCAGAAAGAAGGCAGTGCGAAAAGTATCATAGCAGCTAAAAAAGCAAGTGTTTTTAAACAAGAGTATCGCACTCCAATGGCAGCCCATGCACAAATGGAAGTGAACGCTGCAATTGCCCATGTAGAATCTGACAAAGCTCTCATCATTGCAGGCACACAAGGACCAAAAGTCGTTATGGATACGGTTTCAAAAGCACTCGGCCTCGACAAGGATAAAATAGAAGTACAAACACCGCTTGTAGGTGGTGGATTTGGAAGAAAAGCCGGCAAAGGATTATATATAGAGGCCGCTTTGATTTCGAAAGCCGTAGGAAAACCAATAAAATTATACAATTCTCGGCAGCAAGAATTCCAAAATAGTTTGTACAGACCTAATACCCATCATGTTTTGCAAGCAATAATTGCTAAAAATGGTGAAATTGAAGCCATTACGCATGACCAAGCCACACCAGATAACCTCAAGAGTTTTATGGGAACCGACCTGATAGTAAAAGTATTAGGTGCCGATTTTATTTCGGCCGGACACGGGGCCAGTATTATGTATAATGTCAAGAATAAATCTGTGTCTATTTGGAACACCGAAGTGCCTATTCCAATAGGTATTTGGCGAGGAGTAGGTATGTTTCCGAATGCTTTTGCCATTGAAAGTTTCATCAATGAGCTAGCACATCAAACCAAAAAAGACCCAATCGCTTTCAGAATTGGGCTATTGCAAGAAGAGGACAAAATAAGCGTAAGGAGTAAAAAAGTTTTGGAAACTCTTATGGAAAAAAGTGGTTGGAACACTCCAAAAGCCGAAGGCATTGGTAGAGGAATAGCCATCGGAAACGATCGAAAAACCATTGCAGCTGCGGCTATCGAAGTGGCTATAGTGGAAGGAAAGATAGTGGTTAAAAAAGTTACACAAGTAATGGATGTTGGAGTAAGTATAAACCCAGAGGGTATTAAACAACAAATGGAAGGTGCAACCATGATGGGAATTGGAGCGGCACTCTATGAGGAAATAACTGTAAAAGATGGACAAATAGAACAAAGTTATTTCAGTCAATATCCAATGGTTACTTTGGCCGATACACCAGAAATTACCTGCATCATACTCGAAGGAGATGATATTCCTTATGGAGTGGGCGAGCCACCACTTGCCCCCATAGCCCCAGCCATTTCTGGGGCCGTTTTAGATTTGACAGGTCAGGCATTGCGATCATTACCATTACGCTTGAGTTAATACTTTGCGTTTAGACCATATTAAAAATGGCTATTTCGAATTGCGGAATAGCCATTTTTAATAAAAGAAACCAATCTATACTTAGTCTAAAGACTAAGTAGGAGCAAAAATTAGTCTTTAGACTGAATTAAATGAAGTATCTCGTCTGTTCAGAGTCTCCCGCTAGGGGACTCTGAACTTGCTCCTAAACTAAACTAACAAGTCAATCCACTATTTTAACTTCGCAGAGTTCCTGTCGGAGACTCTGCTGTGACACAACAAGTCAATCCACTATTTTAACTTCGCATAGTACCTATCGGAGCCTCTACTGCGAAATAAAGGTTAAGAAAAAAGGTTTTAGATGCTATTTATAAGGTAGCAGAAAGTGGAAAAAAGGGGATTGTTTAAAAAAACTTGTATCGCTTGAAAGTTTCCGAAACTTCCAATAGTCTCCTTCGTGAAATCTGAATTTCTGAACCGTCAGTAATCCAGATTCTTTTTGACTCAGGAGAAAAAGCGGAGCAGAAGTTCAAGTTTACGATACATGATTTACTTACTCTCACAAAAGGAAATTCTAAAGAATTCTGATAGTTTTTCAACGTATAAGACATCATAATAAAACGTCCATTTTCAAAAACAAATTTGGTATAATTCTGAATCGCTTCAAGCCTGATGACCTCATATTCTGCATTTTCAATGAGTAGGGAGTGTTTGGGGCGAGGTTTGTTTTTCATGGCTTT
>DAIQBE010000027.1:0-6945 GCA_036781325.1 Leadbetterella sp.
GAGTTTTCTAGCAACAATTTAGGCAAAACACAATAAGGATGTTTACTTTTTTTTGGAATAAAGTGAAAGTAGAATCGCATAAAAAACTTCAATTAAATCTCCCTTTCGATAATAACAAACATCAATTCAATTGTTAAAACATTATTCAAAAATTGAATTACTTTTGTCTGAAGAAAGTGGTTATTACCACACCTTCAAACCCAAAATGTTCTCTTATTTTGTTTTGCAAAAACCTTTGATAAGACTCTTTAACATATTGAGGTAAATTACAAAAAAACACAAAAGTAGGCGAAGGAGTAGGCACTTGAACTATATACTTTATTTTCACCATTTTACCTTTAATTGCTGGGGGTGGGGTATGCTCAATAATAGGTAATAAAATATCATTAATTTTTGAAGTCGAAATCATACTTTTTCGGTTTTCATACACTTCAGTTGCTTTCTCGACTACCTGAAATATCCTCTGTTTTTCTAAGGCAGAAGCAAAAATCACGGGCATATAGTTCATTGGAGCTAATCTATCCAAAATTTCAGTTTTCATAGTTTCGGCAGTTTTCGAATCTTTAGGAATTGCGTCCCATTTGTTTACCATTAAAACAATACCTTTTTTAGCATTATGAGCTTGCCCAATAATATTCATATCTTGTGCCTCTAAACCTCGCTCAGCATCTAACAAAATTATACAAACATCCGCATTATCTAACGCTTTTATAGACCTCAAAACTGAATAAAACTCTATATCTTCGTTTACTTTTGCTTTCTTCCTAATCCCTGCCGTATCGGTTAATATAAACTCTTTCCCATACAAATTATAATGCGTATCAATGGCGTCTCTAGTAGTACCCGCCAAATCGGTAACAATACTTCTTTCTTTCCCTAATAAAGCATTCAAAAATGACGATTTTCCAACATTCGGGCGACCCAAAATCGCAATCCTTGGTATTCCTTCATATGGATTTCCTTTGTCCTCATCTTCAAAATAAGCAACAAGAGCTTCTAACATTTCACCTGTTCCAGAACCATCAGTGGAAGAAATAGCATAAACTTCACTATCTAAACCCATTCCATAAAATTCTGCAGATACTAAATTTGCCCTCTCGGCTGTTTCCGCCTTGTTGGCTATTACCATTACAGGTTTTTTAGACCTCCGCAAAACATTTGCAAATTCCATGTCCATATCAGTTAGCCCCACTTTGGTATCCACCACAAATAGGACAACGGTAGCTTCTTCTAATGCTAATTCCACCTGAGTTCTAATAGCTTCTTCGAAGGTATCATCAGATCCAACTACATAACCACCTGTATCTATTACCGTAAAATTTTTGTCTTGCCAAAATGCATTCCCATAATGCCTATCTCTTGTAACCCCTGGTTGGTTATCGGTAATAGCCACTCTTTCTTCAATCAACCTATTAAACAAAGTCGATTTTCCTACATTTGGCCTTCCTACTATTGCAACTATATTGGACATATTACTAAACCCTCTTTTTATATAAATATTTTATTATCAATCCTTTCTAAAAATCAAAAAGGATGCAAAGATACGAAAATAATGCGATTGGAAGAAGAATTTTTGTGCTAATATTTAAGGATTTCGACAATCCTCATAAAACTGAGCCCATATAAAAAAGTCATGCTACCGGAAATAAAATGTTGGAAAGAACAATTTGTTTTTCAATTTCTTTCTTAATGCAAGCAATTATTCTTAATGCGGAGAATTTAAAAAAATCGTAAATCGATTTATTATGCACCTAAAATTTCTTGCCATGAGATTAAGAAAATTGCCACTACGGCTAAAATTAAACCAACAATATTCAAAGTATTTAGCTTTTCTTTAAAAAACACAATGGAGACCAAAGTTGAAGTTAAAATAACTCCAATATTATAAATCGGATACACATAAGCCCCACTATTTCCAAAATGAGTAAGAGTAAGAATAATAAAATAAAAAGATAAAAAATTAGGAACACCAAGCGTAAAACCAGCCAAAACATTCTTTACGGCAACCTTCTCGTTTCCATTAATAATTCTGATACTTAATAAAACAAATCCGCTTATTACCGCTCCTAATACCATTACAAGCGTAACAGGAACTACTTGATCTGGATTGGGAATAAAATTTAAATTAAGGTAATTAATAGCCGCATTGGTAAGTCCATACAAAAGGAAAACACCTAAGGCTAGTCCCCCACGCAACCAAAAACTAGAATTTTGATTTGATTTTTCGCCCGTTTTTAATGTAGCTATGGCTACCGCAAGAATGGCTAAAACTAAACCCGTATAATTAATTATATCAAAAACTTTTGAACCAGATTTTAAAACAAACAAACTTATCAAAACTGGAATAACCAATGAAACATTATTAGCCATAGAAGTAAGTGTCATTCCAATTTTTTGGGTGGCTTTGCCACTTAGCACAAAGGTCAAAATAAATCCTACACCTAAAGCCAAGCAATACCAAGTCCAATTTTTAGAAAAGTCTAAATTAAAATGTTGGTCAGCGGGCATCAAGAGCATACCTGTCAAAAAACAAACCGGATAATTAAAAGCAATAGCTTGAAACGTACTGATTTGAAACTTAGGGAAAATCCTAAAATTCACTAACAATAACACTGAAAATAGAATACTTAATAAAAGAGTAATCATAGCTTATTGCACAAAATCAGAATAGGTAATGCACTCATTAAGTATTTCTTTATGGTACTGAGTAGTTCTATAATTTTGCCATAATTTGTTAAAAAAGGTTCTAAACTTTGGCAATTCACTTTTAATCATTTCTGCTGTATAGGCATCTTGTTTTTCATAATCATCGGGTTGATTAGCATAAAACTTGACCAAATATTGGTTTCTTTCACACAAGGCACCAGCATAACAAATTTTTGCTGCTAGTTCATTTCCTGGTTTTAAATTGAGTGCTTTCTCAAAACATTTTTTTGCTTTATCAGTACTATAAAAATCCAATGATTTGGTTTCCTCATACTGGAGATCATATTCACTTTTGTGCCTTTGGGTTAAAATCCAAGCTTGTCCAAAATAACTCAAATTATATAAATCTTTACCGTATTGAAACCATGTTTCGGCATCCGCATTTCTACTTTCTGTTTTTTGCTTCAACATTGCTAATTCTTTTATAAAATCTATCACTGAAGAGGTAGCTTTTGCACTCTTAATCTTAAAATCCTTGGGTTCTGATTTAAAATAATCCTGAAAACCAATTAGATTTAAATAATCAGGAGAGATACTTTGAAATGAATTTAACGCTGATTGATAGTCCTGTTCCTCTATTTGCTTTCGTCCTAATGCCAAAAGCAAATAATCGGAATTTAAATTAGAAAAGCTGATTAGAGATTTCTCCGCCTTAGAGTTAGATGGATTATTAACAAAAGATATAAGCTCTTTCAAAAATCCAGAAGAACAAGAATCGGTATAAAAATCTTGACTTTTATTTATTTGATACCCATAATCTTCGCTTTGTGTAGCCCCAACATTCAAGGCTAAAAATGCTTTTACTGCATTTCCATTCTTATTTGTTGTTGATTTTGAACAAGAAGAAAACCAACCCCAAGATTTCTTCTCTTTCGGTTCATTTTTATAAAATCGATATAATGTTTCCGACATTTTAACCAACATATTATTGTCTCTAAAATTATCAACTTTAGTAAACATAGCCAATTTGGAAATCAAAGCATCCTCATTTTCTCTATTCAAGGTTTTATCTGAAAATTCAAATTCCAGAAAAGCGGCTTGTTTTCTTATGTACCTATTAGTAGAATTTTTAAAATTAGCCAGCAACTCTTTAGCTTTTTCTTCCTTACCGTTCAAATAAAACAAATAGGCAGAGGTCATATCCCAAAATTGAGTTGACTTTAATTTTGAATCTTTAGAAACTTGCAAAGTAAAATCTAAAATCTCGCTTAAATATGATTCTCCTTTCTTTTTGCCATCTTTAATTTTTGTTTCATCTAGATTATATTTGTCATTTAAAAAAAAGGATTCTGCGGCATAAACATTCGCATTTTTCTCTGCAAAAAACAACAGTTCATTTTTATTGATCTCACGCGCAATTACCAGTTCTAAAATTGGATGATTTGCATCAATTTCATAGATTTTCTTAGCCAAAGCCAAGCCATCTTGAAAAGGTTGAATGGCATTCAAAGCGTAAACATTCGCTTTTTCTATATCATTTTTACAAAATTTAAGTGCTAGATTGAAAAAATCAGGATTAAGCCTTCTTACACTTAAATCTGCTTGCGATCTACGACTAACCGATTTACTAAAAAGTTGAGCAAAATCAAAAACCGCTTGAGCAGTATCTCCAATTGCCATTTTGGAACCCGCTAAGCGACTAAAGGACCAATCAGAAATAAACGTTTTGTTTTTTATCTGTTTTAATAACATTGGATACTCCGATACTATTTCTTGATGCTTCTTATTCATAGCACTCAGTTTTATATATTGATACAAGTATCTCTCTTTTAAAAAATCATCTTTAGAATTTAAAAATTCATCTTTAGCATGCTCATTTAGTTCCAACAATTTCAAAGTATCAACTGATTCAGGCTTTTCCCATTCAAATTCGTAAAAAGGAGTCTCTTTCTCAACAGCAAAGCTAAATTCCAAATATTTTGAAGCTTCGGAATTAATAGCCTGGACAGATTTCACAAAACCAAGCGTACGCTTCTCTCCATAAATACCTTCTTTTAGTACTCCTTTTGAAACTTTACCTTGAAAATACGCATACCAAGAGGCAATATTTTCTTTTACATCTGGGCTCTCTTCAGCAGCTATTGGGTTTTCTACGTATATTTCGCTATCGGTATTTAACAATAAAGGAGTATAAAAATATGGCTTAGTTTGCTCCGGAAAATTAGCAGACTCCGGATAAAACAACGAGAAATATTCTCCAAAATCTTGAGGTGATGGCCCACAAGCTAATAGGATGAAAATTACAAAAATTTTAAAACTTAATTTAGTTTTGGCTAAATACTTCACTAATCTGTAATTGCGTAAATTGGCTAATGCTTTTCTCATCTAAATGAAATAAAATTATCGAGGTATTTTTTTGATGCAATTTATTAAAAACTTCGGATTTAACTACATTCAGTTCATCAAAATCAGCTTTTTCCAACTTAAATACATCGTCTTTTCTAAACGAAATTCCATTAATAATAATATTTTCAACACAAACTAACTGAGCATTCGATTTTATAATAAAAGATTTATTATTCAATAATTGATTCCAATCGTATTCTTTTAAAAAAACAAAAAACTTTCCCGCTCTATACACCAAGACTTGGTGATAAATAGGAAAAGCTATGTTTAAATGTAATGGATAATTAGATAAATTATCTAAATATCCAAAAATTGTTTCAGCATCAAATAATGAATTTTTTGTCTTTTCGTCTCTCCAATCTCCTGTGTTGTATAGCATCAAGATGCCCTCATCAACTGGCGGAACACCCGTTTTTTCAAAATACTTAATTTGATGCAGTCGAATAGTGGCCGAAGTTTTTAAGGTCTTTTCTTTAAGTCTTTTTAAAAAGTAAAAATACTTTTTTTTTGTCCTAACTGTCCAGTCGCAATCTATTTGAATTTCTTTGAAAACAATATTATTTTTTGAAGCTATATTCACTATAGAAGAATGAATTTGGGTCACCAGTACATCTAAGCTTTCAAAGTTAGAATTTTCAAAAACCCTATTCGTAATAAAAACAGTGGGTATTATAGTTTTGAATGGAGGTGATTCTGAAAAAATCAACTTTCCTTTTGGTACCGCTTTTAAAATTCGGAAATCATAATCTACATCAAAAAAACGCAAATAAACTTTTGAAAGATTATTAATTTTCAAAAAATCGTTTTCCTTTTTGGAAATTTTGAAATTTGTTTTCCAATAATAAAACGCCTTTTCAACTTTTATGGTAGAAGTGTTGTGACTTTGACAAGATAAAATAATGAGACTAAAAAATACCCAAAGCCTTTTTCGAAAATTAATCATTAATTTTCAGACAATTATTTGAATTCAAATATAATTCCATTTTAAAAAAATAAGTGAAAAACCCTTTATATTTTTGTGGCAATGAAAATATATTTTAAAATACTTCAATACGCAGGAAATTTTAAAGGCTTTTTGTTTCCTTTTATATTTACATCTTTAATTGCTGGAGTTTTTGGCGTTTTAAATTTGGTATTATTAAAACCTCTATTAGATGTACTTTTTGGACAAGTGCCTACCGCAGAAATTACTGCAATGGCTCAAAAAGCACCCAAAAATCTTAATTTACTGGATTATTACCAAAAATATTTCTCAGAGGCCATAGTTCAAAATGGCAAATTAGGAGGTTTAAAATTTGTCTGTATATCTGTTTTAGGGGTAAGTTTTATTGCTAATATAGCCCGGTATTTTAGCCTACGACTATTGGAAAGATTTAAAACCAATATGGTCGCAAATCTCAGACAGGCAGTTTTTAAAAATACGATTAATCTACATTTAGGTTTTTTTTCAAATGAGAAAAAAGGAGAACTTATTTCTAGAATTACTACAGATGTTCAAGAAGTGGAAAACTCAATAGCAAATTCTTTTTCAGCAGCGGTGAAAGAATTTATATTGCTTACTGCTTATTTAGTGGCACTATTTTACATCTCTTGGCAGCTAACGCTATTTTCGCTCTTGGTTATTCCGCTCACAGGTGCGTTCCTTGGATTTATGCTTAAAAAAATGCGTCATGATGCTAGCGATAGTCAGCAACGCCTTAGTAATCTATTAACAATAATGGACGAAGGCTTTGGAAGTATGCGAGTAATAAAAGCATTTTTAGGGGAAAAATTTATTTCTGAAAAATTTAAGTCAGAAAACCAATCCTACAGAAAAGCTATTTTCTCCTATGCTGCAAAACGAGAATTGGCCAACCCTTTTTCTGAGTTTATTGGTGTAAGCATGGTGGCCTC
>DAIQBE010000027.1:7045-14702 GCA_036781325.1 Leadbetterella sp.
ATAGAAACCTTAAAAAATATTAATATTGAAATTCCAAAAGGCAATATGATAGCACTCGTAGGTGCTTCAGGTGGAGGAAAATCTACCATTGCAGATTTAGTTATTCGCTTTTATGATGTAAATTCTGGAAAAATAACTATAGATAATATAGACATTAAAACCATTTCTCAGAAAAATTTAAGGGAAAAAATGGGAATAGTAACCCAAGAACCTATTTTATTCAATGATAGCATTTACAATAATATAGCTTTTGGCAGAAATTGCACCAAAGAAGAAATAATTAATGCAGCCAAAATTGCCAACGCATTTGACTTTATACAAGCACAGCCAGAGGGGTTTGAAACCAATATTGGCGACAGAGGAACAAAACTATCTGGGGGACAAAAGCAAAGAATTTCAATAGCAAGGGCCATTTTAATGAACCCTCCAATTCTTATTTTAGACGAAGCCACCTCTGCTCTTGACACAGAATCTGAAAAGCTAGTACAAGACGCATTGAGTAAATTGATGAAAAACAGAACTTCTCTGGTTATTGCCCATAGGCTAAGCACCATACAATCGGCCGATTATATCTATGTAATACATAATGGAGATGTTGTAGAACAAGGTAATCATACGTTTCTAAATGCTATTGAAAACGGATATTACCGAAAATTGGTGAGTTTACAAGAATTGGTTTAAACTAAAATTTTCGCCTAATATTAAGCATAAAAAAATCACTCAAAAACTAATAATTCCTGATTTCAACAAGGTTCCTTTTGGTAACGATAATACGTAGGCTTGTCGGTTAATGCTTAAAACTTTAGAGGCATATACTTCTGAAATTCCGCCCTTCTCTATTTCAAATTTAATAGTAAATGGAGGTTTTGCCGTAGTTTTAGTATGTAGTATAAAATTATCTTTTGGCATTTCTTGATTAAAGTTAGCTTTAGCTCCTTTCGAAACAGAAGCCCATTGAGATAAATTATCTTCCCCAACTAAAATATTTTCTACAAAAGAGTTTGTTGAATCTTCCACCCACACGGCCATATCTGCCTCATGTGAAGCTTCTGTTTTTTGTACCGTTAATGTAAATGAGGAACCAGTAATTTCTTTATTACTAGTAATTTCTAGGAAGTTTATTGATTTAGGCTTATCCCCGCTTTCTTTACTTTTAAACATAGCTCCTAACTCTTCCACTGGCTCCAATACTTCGGTAAGGCCTCCAATAATAACTGAACCCGCTATAATACTTGCAAAAATAAATTCCTTCTTGATTTTGCCAGTTTTACGTTCTTTAGTATATCCTGTTATGGAAGACCAGTTATTAATAATATGAAAAATAGCGAATCCCACAAAAAGTAAACCTACTACCGTATGGGTAATCTCAACAAAATGTGCTTTTTGTTTTATAAAAAGAAGGATTCCAGTAATAGATAAAGCCAAAAAAGTAATGGCTATGGTTAAACTAATCAGATTCTTTTTATTCATTTTTTATTTTAAATAATTGATTAAACGTAATATTCTGTTTCAAATATAAGAAGGTGGAAACGATTATTAAAACATAAAGATAATAAAGACTGAAATTGACTAATTTTTCAATCATTCTGGTAATCAAATTTGATTCGTTAGAAATTCTTTCCAAAATCCACCCAATAGAAAAAATCATAGTTACAAGTGCTCCAAAAATTCTAAAATAGGAATAAAAAGTAGTTTGACTTAACAAAATAAGCCAAGGAAAAATTAAAAAAACTATCCAAATTTGCATTATTTCAATTCCCAGATTAAATCCTAGAATACTTATTCCCATTTGAAGCATATTAAGGTCGAGATTCTCTAATGTATTAGCAAAAGCCAAACCATGAATTAAACCGAAGCCAAAAGCTAAATAAATTTCTTTACCCGAAAATAGCGGAAATATTGCATTCAAAGCTGAAATAAAAATAGAAAATGCTATTAGTATTTCAATTGGCTGAGAAGCGAAAAATACTATTTTTAATGAACCCAAAAATAAAGTAAATGAATGCCCAAAGGTAAATGAATTTACAATTTTAAATAGCTTAATTAAACTATACTTTATTCCCCCAAATTTTTGCCATCGGCGATTCTTTACCAGCATCATTGAAGGTAAAAGCAATGCCAAAACAAACAATAAATGATCTGTTCCCTGTTTGATATGAAGTTTCCCTAAGGCTAACATTCTAAAAAAACCATTCCAATTGTTTCCTGAACGTAAACTTACTTGAAATGGCATTACTTTCCCTGAGGGAATATCTAACTCAATTATACCCAGCTGAGTATATTCATCATTGAGTAGTTGACCATTTTCCCAATCTTGCTTAACATTTACATAAATTTTGTGAGTTATAAGTTGATGAACAACAGCATCATACAGTAGGTAAAAATTTCTTATATCCGCATATAAAGGTGGAAATGCTGAAATAGAAAAACTTAATTCTTTATACTTTCCTGAAAAAGGACTTGATGCTTCTAAAACCTTCATGTCACTAATGGTGACAATCCATTCTTTATTATCTAAAGTTTTAAATAATATGTGTTCTTTAAAATACTGGGTAAGTTTCCAATTCAATCTTTGAATTAAATTAATAGAAGAATCATTTACAGACATTCCTATCGCAGATTGCAACTCGCTCAATGGAACGAAAATTTCCCCTTGGATTAGATCATGTTTTACAGTCAAATTAACCAAAGAATTTGGCATAGGATGAGCATATCCACTATTCAGAAAACACAAACAAATTACAAAAAAAATTGCCCTTTTAAATGAAATTAATTTAAAATAAATCATTATCTGATATTAGTTTCCTCCATAATCTCCAGTCCTATCTCTCCAAACCGAATGAGGGTGATTAGCATTTTTAATTATTATTCCTCCTTGCATAGAAAATTCAATCCATACACTTGGTCCATCAATTAAAATATAATCACCTTTTTCCGTCAAAGCCGTTGTTCCTGCAAATGATATGTAAGTATTGTCAATTTCAGAAGAATATTTAGCCATTATTGCATCAGCACTAATTTTATCTAAATCGGAAACATAAGTTTTAATTGCAGATAAAACCAGCGCTTTTTGAGCAGCTGTCAAATTTCCGACTTTTAAACCCGTTTTAGTATTTGGGAAAACTCCGTCTTTTCCAGGTCCTAATTGGATATCATTTTGCGAAGTACTCCTTTTAGCTATAACTTGATCTGTTGAAGATAATCCTTTTAAAATAGCTGAAAGTGCATCTAATTCTTGAACTATAGGTTGGTACATAACTCCTGCTTGTGTAAAACTAGGAAAAGGTTCTGTAGATCGGAATGATGGTGTGGCTCCAACCAACTTACCCAAATTATATGTATTTGCAAAAGTACCATGATGTCCTCCAAATTGAAATTCCCATAAACCGTTTAAGCTAGGAGTACCTAAAAAAGCTATATAATAATTTCCGGATCCGTATCCTGAATCACCTCCATTTGCTCTTAAATAATCATCTGCAGCAAGTATACCGAGCATTTCTAAATTCCCTTCATTTGCATCAGTCCCCATAGCAGCTGCTAAAAGTGTTTTAAAAGAAGCCATCTGAGAAGCGGATAGTGAACTAGTAGCCAAACCTACTCTATTCTTATACAATGACTCGGGCAAATTAGACCATCTTACCGCATTACTTTTAGAATAGCCCAATTGAAGAGAAGCTATTTGAACACTTGATAATGTTGCTTTAAACCCTTCTGCAAGTGAAACAATCTTCGCCACATCAGTGGTAATTCCAATTCCAGTTCCGCTCGAACTATTGGAAGATCCAACTTCTAGGCTCAAAGTACAAGATTGCCCACCAAAACCTACAATGAAAGAAGCTGTTCCAGAAGAGGAAGGAGTACCTGAAATGGCATAAATCAAATTCCCTGCCCCAACAGCAAGTGTGTTAGCCGTTAAAGTGGCTGTTAAACCCAAAACTCCTGTGGAATTTATTGTCATACCAGTAGGAAAAGCCAAACCGTTTCCACCCGTATAAGGTAAAGTGGCGGTCGTAATTATAGGTTGTCCTGCAGTAGCATTTACAGAAAAAGCTGTAGTGTTGCATGAAAGAGATGCAATGGAGGGAATAGAATCAACAGCGATTATTTCATCACCTTTAGAACATGCAAAAACAATTATAAATGAAACCAAAATTGTACAAAAACCTATTTTTTTTATCATAATTCATTTAATTTAATTACATATTAAAACGAAAAATTAAATACAAATGTGGCTTAAAAGATTGTTTATTTTGGACAAAATTGTTACAATTGCAGATACAAATCGAACATGAATGAAACAAATAAAAAATTATGATGGGTTATACGGTGATATAAACCCCAATAAAAATTCAAATTTTGTCTTCTTAGAATTGATTTCTACCAGAAGTCAAGAATTTAATTGGAAAATCGAATCGCATTTACATAATCATCTATTTCAAGTGTTTTTTATAGAAAATGGGGAACTAGAGTTTACAAACAACTTAATAAAAACAGCTATTGAAGCCCCTTGTATTATTTTTATCCCTCCTAATCATTTACATGGCTTACATTATTCTCCAAGAATAAAAGGCAAAATACTTACAATAAGTGAAAGTATTATTGAAGATATTTTTCCAACATCTTCGCTTATTTGGAATTGTACGGAAAAAAATCATATATTACCCTGTTCATTAGATGAATATCAGAAATATGACAATTTTTTAAACAAAATTTCAAAGGAACTTTTTAGCGATAATTTAGATCACAAAATACTATTAAAAGCCTACCTAATAGAACTTATAGTGGAGATTTCTAGAACTTTAGAAACAGAAAATGATAAAAAAAATGATAATTTAGTTTTATCTTATTTCAGAAAATTTCAAAAAATTATTAAATTTTCAAAAGGCAAAAAAAGTATTGCCTTAATTGCTGAGGAAATTGGAATTTCAACTGTCCATTTAAATCGAATATGCAAAGCTGTTTCCGGATTTAATGCTACCCAGCTTATACAAAACTTGCAAATCAATGAAGCAAAAAAATATTTGCAACACAGCTCTTATTCCGTATCAGAAATTGCTTACTTGTTGAATTTTAATTATCCCAACTATTTTGCTAGATTATTTAAGAAAATTACAGGCCTATCCCCAGTAGAATATAGAGCTTTATCAAGGTGAATAAGTTAGAGTTCAATATTTTTCTTTTGGTTTTATTAATTGAAAAAATGTTATAACCAACTCATTTTGTCCAAAAAAACCTCAAAATGAAATAATTTACAAAAATATAAATCAATGAAAAAAAATTGAAATTTGAAATAATCTGCTTTAAACCAGCTCTCCATACAAATCAAATTCGGAGGCAGAATTTACTTTCACATTTGAAAAATCTCCGATTCTAACATACGTATTTTCCGCTGAAACCAACACTTCATTATCCACTTCAGGCGAATCAAATTCTGTTCTTCCAATAAAATATCCACCTTCTTTTCTATCAAACAAGACCTTTAAAGTTTTTCCAACTTTTTGTTGGTTCAGTTCATCAGAAATCCCCTGTTGTAACTCCATTATTATTTCTTGACGTTCCAGTTTGATTTCAGAAGGAATGCTATCTTCCATACTATAGGAATGGGTTTGGTCTTCATGAGAATACTGAAAAACACCCAATCTATCAAATCGTTGGCTTTCTACAAAGTGGTACATTTCTTCAAAACTCTCTTCTGTTTCACCAGGATGACCCGCAATTAAAGTGGTTCTGATGGCAATCTCTGGGACCTTTTCTCTGATTGTTGCTATCAAGGCTTCGGTTTTAGGTCGGTCTATTCCTCTACGCATAAGCTTTAACATTTCTGAAGAACCGTGTTGCAAAGGCATATCTAAATATTTACATATATTTGATTTTCTGGCCATTACGTCTAAAACATCCAAAGGAAAACCTGAAGGATACGCATATTGTAATCGGATCCAATCAATTCCTTCCACATCCGAAAGTCTCTCTAAAAGCTCTGACAAATTTCTTTTTTTGTAAATATCTAAACCATAATACGTTAAATCTTGTGCAATTAAAATTAATTCTTTAGTGCCCTTAGCCGCTAAATTTTTTGCTTGCAACACCATTTCTTCCATTGGTCTAGATACGTGCTTTCCTCTCATTAAAGGAATTGCACAGAATGAACAAGGCCTATCGCAACCTTCAGCAATTTTTAAATAAGCAAAATGCGCTGGAGTGGTTAATAATCGCTCTCCAACCAATTCATGTTTATAATCTGCTTTTAGGGTTTTTAATAGTCTAGGAAGGTCATTTGTGCCAAACCATGCATCTACTTGGGGAATTTCCAATGAAAGTTCGTCCTTATATCGGTGAGAAAGGCAACCTGAAACTATAACTTTATCTATAACGCCGGCTTCTTTTGCCTCCACATATCTTAAAATGGTATCTATTGATTCTTGCTTTGCATTATCAATAAAACCGCAAGTATTAATTACCACTATTTGAGCATCATCTTTCTCAGATTCATGAGTAACATCCATTCCATTACCCTTCAATTGGGTAAAAAGAACTTCTGAATCCACCAAGTTTTTGGAACAACCTAGCGTTACAATATTTATTTTTGATTTTCTATTTCCTTTTGTCTTCATTCATTACCATTCAAAGGGCAAAGGTCGGCAAAAATTTTTGAAAGTACTATTTAGATTCAAAATCTGCCTATTTTAAAGTGAATTACTAAAAAATTAAAATTTCAAAAGTAGCAAAGCATGGCAATTAAATTCTTTATCAATCTAATACAATCTGAGTCCTGTCAAAGCTAGAACCCTTCTTTTTCCTCTTCTTTTTTAGTAGCAGATTTCGCTTTAGGTTGTGTTGGCAAAACAGTAGAAGCGTTTGTTTTTTTTGCGAAATCTGTTTCCTTAACTCCTTTGTAAACTTGTAAAAATCTTTTTCTAAATTTTGAGGCTTCATTAGCATCCACAAAAGCCACTTCAGATTTCTTTTCTTTACCCCCTACCGGAGTGCTTATAAGTTTATTAATTTCCTCATCAGAGGATGTAATGCCTAACTGCCCATTCTTAAAACCAAAATAGTACCAATTTGCAGGAGAAATTTCAAGAAAAACATAGAGCTCATCTCCAGTTTGTGGGCTCTTTACAATTTCTACATATCCATCTACCATTGCATTTATATCAATGTCTCCAATATTAGAAATTCCGATTTTACCAACGCTATGAAAAGCATTAGCTACTGGATTCCAAAGTAAATTCAATTCTGAAAAAACCAAAGTATTCAGAAACTTTGTTGAAAATTTTGGAAGAGGTACGTGTTCTTTTAAATTCTTATTTTTATAGTCTTCCGTATCTTTATTGCCTATAATCTGGCTTAGTTTAGAAATAAAATAAGGCGAATCTACCACAATTGCTGGATCACTATTTCCTGCATCAAGATTTGACTTAACAATATTCGTCCCTAATTTTTGAGTGGTAGGAATAGATAATGGAAAATCAAATTTCATCATGGTTGAAAATTGGTACTTCATAGAATCTAAAGCCAAATTTGCTATTCCTACAGTTTCAAATATTTTTGAAGGAGCCCCTAACAAATTAAATTTTCCTTCCATAGCAATAATACCCTTGGAGTCAAAAAATTCATATCGATTAGAAATTTCATTTAAATTTGTAGCACTCACCAC
>DAIQBE010000028.1:0-14673 GCA_036781325.1 Leadbetterella sp.
AAGGAAAGCCCAGTGCTTCTTTATTCTATACGTATTATGAACGCACTGATGTAAAAGACAAGGCGACTCGGCCCATTATTTTTTCATTTAATGGCGGTCCGGGATCAGCTTCTGTTTGGATGCATATTGCTTACACTGGCCCTAAGGTATTAAATATTGATGATGAAGGATATCCCGTTCAGCCATATGGATACAAAGACAACCCTTTTTCAATATTAGATGTAGCCGACATTATTTTCATTGACCCCGTTAACACAGGTTTTTCAAGAATAATAAGTCCTGAAACGCCAAAATCAACTTTTTTTGGAGTAAAAGCTGATATTAAGTATTTGTCAGAATGGCTAAATACGTTTGTAAGTAGAGTAAATAGATGGGCTTCTCCAAAATATCTAATAGGCGAAAGTTATGGAACTAACCGGGTTTCTGGTATGGCGTACGAACTTCAAAACAGCCATTGGATGTATTTAAATGGAGTAGTTTTAGTTTCACCGACCGACCTAGGTATAAAACGTGATGATACCATGGGGGACGCATTAAGATTGCCTTATTTTTCGGCTGTGGCTTGGTATCATAAAACTTTAGACCCTACCCTTCAAAATAAAGATTTAGAACAAATGTTGCCTGAGGTGGAACAGTTTACAGTAAATGAACTCATACCAGCATTAGCAAAAGGTGGTTTTTTACCAGAAGCAGAGAAGAAAAGTTTGGCGGCAAGAATGGCAAAATATTCGGGTTTATCCATGGATGTTTTAATGAAAAATAATCTTAAAATAGAATTGGGTTTATTTTGGAAAGAATTATTAAGAGATCAAGGTTTTACTGTAGGTAGGTTAGATTCAAGATATAAAGGAATAGACTCAAAAGATGGCGGAGAAAGTCCAGAATTTAATTCGGAACTGAGCTCTTGGCTTCATTCATTTACCCCTCCAATTAATATGTACTTGAGAGAAGAATTAAAGTTTAAAACTGACTTAAAATACAATATGTTTGGCCCTGTGAACCCTTGGGAAAGAGATGATGTCAATTTAGGAGAAAATTTGAGAGCAGCTATGGCAGCGAATCCATATTTAAAAGTTTTAACACAGTCGGGTTATTTTGATGGGGCCTGCGACTATTTTAACGCAAAATATAACATGTGGCAGATGGATCCAGGTGGAAAGACCAAAGAAAGAATGAGTTGGAAAGGTTACAGATCTGGCCATATGATGTATCTTAGACGCGAAGATTTGCAAAAAGCCAATGAAGATTTAAGAGAATTTATAAAACAGAGCACTCCAGCCTCTGGGCAAGCAGCTAAATATTAAAACTTTGAAGAGCGAGAAAAAATCTCGCTCTTTAATTGTTTATACCTCCTTCTATTTGAATAATATTGAATTTATTGCTTCGCTGAGTTTTTCTGGGTAAAAGAAAAGAAAAACAATTGTAATACTAAAGTAACTTAAAACCAAAGTTAAGAAGAAATCAATTGATACTTCTTTAAGTTTATAAGAACCTTTTACAAGCATAAAATAAGGTATTTTTAAATAATAGTAAATAGATACCGCTGTGTTTAATAATCCAAAAATTATTAACGCTATATACATACTGTTGGATCTTAAATTTTCAACGGATGTAATAGAGCCAAATATCACCAATTTAGATAAAAAGCCCAAAGTAGGTGGTAATCCAATTAAAGCCATCATTATTATTATTGCATTGATTCCAAGAAATACATTCTTTTGGCCAAGACCTTTATAATCAGATATATTTGGGCTTTTGGTTTGTTTGAATAAAAGGTCCGCCAAAAAGAAAGAACCCATTGTAATAGGTAAATAAGCTAAAATATAGAAAAAAGAACCATAAAAGTCGTTGGTTTCATTTCTTAATAAACCAATTAAAATGAAGCCAGACTGAGCAATCCCAGAATAACCCAACATTCTTTTGGTATTATCTTGCCATAAAGCTGACAAATTACCTATTACTAAAGAAAGAATGGCAACAATAATAATTACCATCTCTAGGCTAACGGATGAAAAATGGATAAATCTTGCGATCAATAAAAAGGCTACGGCCTTTGGAGCAAAAGATAAAAAAGAAATAATCGGCCCAGGTGTACTTTCATAGACATCAGCAACCCAGTTGTGAAATGGTGCAGCCGCTGACTTAAAAAGTATCCCACCTAAAAACAAAAAAGATATAATTTGAATGATTGTTGAGCTATTGGAATTTAAAGATTTTAAAAACTCCAAATCTGCAAAATTTAACGAATGCGTTATCCCATAAAACAAAGAAACCCCAAATAGCATAATAGCGGAACTCGTAGCACCAAATATTAAATACTTAATTCCAGCTTCAAAGTTAAATTTTTCTTTTTGTAAAGATACCAACGCATAAGATGCGATAGAAACCATTTCTAAACTTACAAAAATAACTAAAAAGTGGGTTGTCATGGTTAAAAATAACAATCCTAAAACTATGCAAAATATTAAAATATAGTATTCACCACTAAATTTGAATTTAAAAAATCGAGCATGAAGAATACCAATAAAAGCGGAAAGACAAATTAATTGCTTAAAAAAAAGGCTAGCCATATCAATGTATAGCATATTATTAAAACCTGAAAGAAAAGCGGTGCTTTTTAAATTTAATTGGTAATGATGAATAGCATAATAGATATAGATAAATAATAAAGCTATAGCATATAAAAAATTAAGTCCAGAATTGGATTTGTTTTTGTCAAAAGAAACAATAATCACTAAGCCCAAGATACCAATAATCAAAATTAGCTCTGGCATAATTAATTGAGAACTTTTAAAAATACTTTGGAGCTGTTGGATCATCATCTTGCTTCAAAAAAATTTAAAATTGTAGGATTTGTGATATCAAAAATCAAGGATGGAAAAATTCCAATAACAAAACTTAAAATACCCAAGGTGCCGAGTAGCAACAATTCGGTTTGTGTCAAATCAATCATTTGATTGTTAAACTCTTCTTTAACCCAATAATTTCCAAAAAACATTTTTTGGAATGTCCACAAAAGATAAATTGCTGATAATAAAATGCCTAGCACTCCGAAAATTGGTATTAATTTTGGAATTAAAGTAGACTGAAAAGCCCCAAATAAGGTGAAGAATTCGCCAATAAAGCCAGAAAGAGATGGCAATCCTAAAGAACCAAAAAAGGCAATGCAGACCATTACAGTAAATAAGGGCATTTTTTGGGCAAGTCCCTGAAAGTTATCAATCAATCGATTTTTTGTTCTGTCATAAATTACTCCGGCTATTAAAAACAACATAGCGGATAAAATTCCATGGCTAAACATTTGAAAAATAGCACCATTAAATCCTTCTTCATTATTTGCCGCAATTCCTAATAGCACAAAACCCATATGAGAAACTGATGAATAAGCGATTAACTTTTTTAAATCTGTTTGACCTAAAGCATTAAATGCTCCATAAAGAATTGACAATAGTCCTATTGAAGCCACTAAAATAGAAAAATTTGGTGCCGTTTCTGGGAAAAAGCCGTAGGCAATTCGTATAAAACCATATCCTCCAATTTTTAATAAAATTCCCGCTAAAACTACAGAAATTGGAGTTGGTGCTTCAACATGTGCATCAGGTAACCAGGTATGAAATGGGACAATTGGAAGTTTTATCCCAAAACCAATAAACAATAATATAAACATTAAAGAACGAGCCTTAATTCCGAATAAATAAACAGGATTCTCAATACTAAGAATCGAATTTTTAATAATATTTGATGCATCGTTTAATAATCTAAAGTCAAAACTGTAAACAATTTTTTTATATTCATTGGTAAAAAACAAATCGGTATACGACATTGATAATAATATCATTACAACCAAAATTAGTATTGACCCTACTAAGGTATAAATAATAAATTTTAATGATGCGTAAGCTTTATTAGGACCTCCCCAGATTCCTATCAAAAAATACATTGGCAATAGCATAAATTCAAAAAATAAGAAAAACAAGAAGAAATCTATAGCTATAAAAGAACCTATTACCGAAGAAGTAAGAATCAAGTACAAAGAGTAGTATGCCTTTTCTTTTTTATTAATTGAAAAAGATGAAATATTGCCTACTAAGAATATCAAAGAGCTAAGCATAACCATTGGCAAACTTATTCCGTCAACCCCAATGATATAATCAATAGATAACAGTGCTTTTTTCCCTAATGAAAGTCGTATCCATTCATAATGTTCAATAAATTGATAACCAGGGACTGAACTTACATAATTACTTGCTATCGTAATTACATTTATCATAATCAAAATCTGAGCTATTAATGAAATCCATTTAAAGGAGACTCTATAAACTTCAGGCAAAAACAAAATAAGCATGGCTGCTACCATGGGAATAATTAAAAGAGAATTCAGCAGGCCAGATTGCATAGTTAAAAAATAATAATTTTAATTAAAACCATTGCCAATATTATCAACAACATTCCGAGCAAATATAACTGCAAATTACCACCTTGAATTTTTCTTACAAAATTGCCTATATTTTTAATTCCAGTTGAAAATTTAATTACAAAAGCATCCAAAATTCGAACTTCTATTTTAATAATTGTTGATGCAATATCCAAAACAAACTTAATAATTCTTCTTATAGTAAATTCAATTCCATATTTCTCCATATTCAAAACAGCATTTGTAAGTCCTTTTATGTACTTGTATCGAACTTGTTTTACATTAGAATAAATAGAATCCATATTGGCTACGGGAGCCCCAATAACTAGTTTTGTGAAAAACCGTTGAAGAAAACTATCCAAATAAAAATGATGGAAGCCAAGTCTGAGAATACTTCTTCTCCAACCTTTTGATTTTTCTTTGAAATAAAACTTTCTTATTTCCTCGGTAGTCAAATTGAATGAGATAAGGAGTGCTACCAAAGTTAAGAATGATACAAATAAGGGTGTCCAATCTATAACTTCTTTAGAAGATTTAAATTTTATTAAAAACCAAACGGAATCAAAGTGTATAGGAGAATCAGAAAAAAAGAAAAAAGTAGATAGGATGGCCATAAATAAAATAGAAACTTCATAAATACCAAGGTTGCGGAAAAAACGAATAAAATTATCTTCCCCAACACTTTTATTTTCGGCGTTGAGTATATCTTGAAATGTTTTTACAACATTTTTAAAGGTACGTTTAGTACTTCCAAAAATTTTCTCCACAGGATCATCCTGTCTTTGAAAAAATACCATAACAAACTGCCTTACAATATAATAGGTAGTCATAAAAGAAGATATAGCCAAGAATATTGGTATTAATATCTTGTAAGTTATTTTGCCATCCATAAAGGCAAAATTAACTGACGCACTTAAAATTGATTCTTTTGAGAGATAACCACTTGTAAATGGTAAACCAATTAGCGATGAGCCACAAATTAAATAAGCATAGAAAACAAAAGGCAATTTTTTTGTCAAATTGCCCATCTTTCTCATATCTTGATCATGATTAAAATAATTGATTACTACACCTGCGCACAAAAAAAGGCCGGCCTTAAAAAATGCATGGGTGGTTAGATGGAAAAATGTGGCTCCTATAGCTCCGATTCCAATTCCTGCCACCATAAATCCCACTTGAGAAATTGTAGAATAAGCTAAAACTTTTTTTATGTCATATTGAAAAATAGCGGAAAATCCAGCTAAAATACTCGTAAAAGCTCCAACAAAGGCTATAATTGTTCCAACTTGTGGGGTTATAATGGGAGCAATTCTGCCCAAAAGAAATACTCCTGCAACTACCATTGTGGCTGCATGTATTAAAGCTGAGGCGGGAGTTGGGCCTTCCATGGCATCAGGTAACCAAGTTTCAAAAGGAAACTGTGCCGATTTTGACATAACTCCAACAAAAATTAGAAAGATGGCCAAGCTTCTTAAATCAAGATAAGGAATTTGTTCAAAACCTTTCACCGACTGTGTACTTAAAATTTCACTTAACTCACTAAAATTTAATGTTTTAAATAAACTATAGAGAAGAATAATTCCTATTAAGAAAAAAGCATCACCGAATCTATTCATTAGAAATGCTTTTAAGGATGCTTCATTTGCAGATTTCTTTTCATACCAATACCCTATTAATAAGTAAGAACAAAAGCCTACGAGTTCCCAAAAAATAAATAATTGCAATAAATTATTGGAAACTACCAAACCGAGCATCGAAAAAATAAATAAATTAATGAAAGCAAAAAACCTATTAATTCCAAAATCTTTTTCTAGGTATTTGATAGAAAATAGCTGAACAAATGCTGATACAACCTGTACAACCAGGTGCATGAAAATGGTTTGATTGTCAATTATAAAGTCGTAGTTTATTATTGTTTCCCCAATTTGTATCCATTTATAAGATACTTCCCAATTTTCTGCAGTATTTAATTGAAGACTCAAAGAGGTAATTACGCCAAGAAGATTTATAAAAGTTGAAATCCAACCAGAAAATTCTTTAAAAACAGAATTACCTATGCCCAATAAGACTATAAATCCTATAAGATAAATTCCAAGATTAAAAAAAATTAGGGTTTCAAAAGACATTTAAAAGGTAATTAACAAAAAACAAAGCTAATCCAATTTTATTAAAATTTGCACTTTAAAAGGCGTTAAAATTATAGATTTAAAATCTAGATAAAGCCATATCACTCACAGTTTTTCCTATTGCCAATGAAGAAGTTGCTGCTGGAGAGGGTGCATTACAAACATTTATGGCCTGCTTATTTTCTAAAATTGAAAAGTCATCTAATAAACCACCACTCCTATCACAAGCTTGAGCCCGCACACCAGCACCACCCGAAATTAGGTCATTCGATTGAATTTCAGGGATTAATTCTTGAAGTGCTTTAGTAAATGCTGACTTCGAAAATGAACGATAATATTCGCCCATACCCGTTTTCCAATATTTAGCGGCAACTTTTCTAAATCCTGGCCAAGTCAAGGTCTCTGCTAGTTCTCCTAGATGTATCCCTAATTTTGAATATCCCTCTCGTTTGAATGCTAAAACGGCATTTGGGCCCGCTTCAATACCTCCGCCGATCATTCTTGTAAAATGTACACCTAAAAAAGGGAAATTAGGATCTGGAACAGGATAAATTAAGTTTTTTACTAAATATTGCTTTTCAGGTTTTAATTCAAAATATTCGCCTCTAAATGGAATTATTTTTAAATCTAGTTTTGTAGGTTCGGTTAATTCAGCAATTTTATCGGAATAAAGACCCGCACAATTAATAATTAATTTTGTATCAAAACTGCCTTTTGTTGTAACCACAGTAGAAATTCCATTTAGATTACTAACTGAAACGACCTTTTGATTTAGAAGCAGTTCTCCTCCTAGATTCTTGATTTTTTCTACATACTTTAAAGACACCTCAACATAATCCACAATTCCAGTTTGTGGTACCTTAATTCCTGCTAAACCCGATACATGGGGTTCGATTTCCTTTATTTGGCTTTCGTTAATTTTGAGAAGCCCTTCTAGACCATTCGCTTTCCCTCTTTCTAAAAGTGTATCTAGCATCGGCAATTGATTATGCTTTGTAGCAACTACTATTTTACCACAAATCTCGAAAGGAACTTCATTCTCTTGGCAAAACTTTACTAACATCTGATAACCATTTATACAATTTATTGCTTTTAAGCTACCTGGTTTATAATAAAGCCCTGAATGAATTACGCCACTATTATGACCTGTTTGATGCTTAGAAATTTTGTCTTCTTTTTCCAAAACTACCAATCTAAGATTGGGTTTTGATAATTTTAAATTTAGTGCGGTGGCTAAACCTACTATTCCCCCTCCAATTATAACTACATCGTATTTCATCTATTTATTTTTTAAACAAGAAAATTAATCCTATTTCTTTTTTTGACTTAAAAATTAGCAAATTTAAACATTCAACGAAACAAAGCACAGCTGACAAATAAAAAAAAGATAAAATATCACCTTATTCCTGAATAAGTTTCAATATACTTTGGCTTTTTGGAATGCTAAGTTTAAATTTGTGTAAATTTAAAAGATATAAGCTTTATAATGAAAAAGAATAGCATTATTATATTATTAGGATCCTTATTAACTATTTCTTCTTGTTCCTATCAAAAAACAAATTCAATAGATCAAGACGATGTAAATAAAGGAGATACCTATGTTTATGGAGTTCATCCCGATTCTGCTGCGGCACAATTAAAAAATGTTTACACACCTAAACCCGAAAATGAAAAGCGTGCGGCTGCAATTCGTGAAAAATTATATGGAAAAGCTAAAGTGGATAGCTTAGGAGCATAAATAAATAAATTATTTTTAGAACTAAAATGATTTTACAGTTTAGCTGAATGTTATGCTGTAAAATCATTTTTATTATAAACATATTAAATGAGCGTAGCAATTGTAACAGGTTCTGCAGGTTTAATTGGAAGTGAGTCTGTAGCATTTTTAAGTGAAAAATTTGACAAAATTGTTGGTGTTGATAATGATTTAAGGCAATATTTTTTCGGAAAAGAAGCTTCAACAGATTGGAACAGAAATAGAATTTCAGAGCAATATTCGAATTATGAGCATCATAATGCCGATATAAGATCTGAAGATCAGATTTCTAAAATTTTCCAAAAATATGGATCTGATATTAAAATGGTGGTTCACACTGCTGCCCAACCTAGCCACGACTGGGCCGCAAAAGAACCTTTTATGGATTTTACAGTAAATGCAAATGGGACACTGGTAATGCTTGAAATGACTCGGAAATTTTGTCCTGATGCCGTTTTTATTTTTACTTCCACTAATAAAGTTTATGGAGATAATCCGAATTTTTTGCCCTTAGTTGAACAAGAATCCAGATGGGAAATAGACGAAAATCATGAATATTTTGAAAATGGAATAGATGAACTAATGAGCATTGACCATACCAAACATTCCTTATTCGGAGCATCAAAAGTTGCTGCAGATGTTTTAGTGCAAGAATATGGTCGTTATTTTGGAATGAAAACGGGCGTTTTTAGAGGAGGTTGCTTAACAGGACCAAACCACTCCGGAGCACAATTGCACGGTTTTTTGGCTTATCTTATGAAATGTGCCATAACAGGAAATCATTATACAATTTTTGGCTATAAAGGCAAGCAAGTCAGAGACAATATTCATTCTTGGGATTTAGTTAATATGTTTTGGCATTTTTATCAAAATCCTAAGCCAGGGGAAGTGTATAATGCAGGAGGGGGAAGATTTTCAAATGTTTCCATGATTGAAGGTATCAAGCTTTGTGAAAAAATAACTGGCAACAAAATGAATTACAGTTATGCCGATGACAATAGAATTGGTGACCATATATGGTATATTTCAAATTTAAATAAATTTAAATCGCATTATCCTGAATGGACCTGGAAATATGATCTGGAAACCACTTTAGTGCAAATGTTTGAAAATATTAAACAAAGAATATAGAAAGATACTAAGTTTTGGGTTAAGTCTATTTTCTATTTTTGAAGACTAGGCGTATAGAATTTAATTTTAAAATTTCACAATATGCAGTTTCTGTTTCCTAATGTTTTGTGGGGCCTTTGTGCTTTAAGTATACCGCTTATCGTACATTTATTTAACTTTAGGAGAACAAAAAAAATATTTTTTTCAAATGTAGCTTTATTAAAAGCGGTAGAAACAAAGACATCAGCTTTTAGAAAACTTAAAAGGTGGCTTATAATGGCCAGTAGGATGCTTTTCCTATTATTTTTAATTTTAGCTTTTGCTCAGCCGGTAAAAAATAATGGAGTAGATCTTAAAAATCTAAAAAGTTCAGGAATAAACGGAATTTATCTAGATAATTCCATGAGCATGCAAAATACCACAGAAAGTAAAAGATTCTTAGATTTAGCCATTATAAAAATTGATGAATTGCTTTCTATTTTTAATAAGTCTGCTAATATTCAGCTTTCTACGAATGATTTTGATGGTCAAGATCAGTTTGTGCTGAATGCATCAAAAATAAAAGATAGACTTACGAGTGTGGATTTTTCTGAAAGTCCTAGATCTTTAATAAATGTTTATAAAAGGCAACATGCAATAGCCCAAAAGTATAATCCCGCTTCTCAAAATCATCTTTTTTGGTTTTCTGATTTTCAAAAAAGTACAGTCGGTCGCCTAGAAGACTTGAAAATAGACTCTCTCGATCACGTTCATCTTATTCCTGTAGGTGGCAAAGCCTCTCAAAACGTTTTTGTAGATTCTGTGTGGTTAACGGTGCCACTGTTAAGAGAGATGCAAAACAATGTCTTGAATGTGAAGGTTTTTAATTCAGGATCTAAATCTGTTGACAAATTACCTTTAAAATTATATTTGGATGGAATTCAGTCCTCCACTTCATCCGTGAGTATAGGCCCTAACTCTTTTTCGAAAGCAATTTTTAATTTTACTGTAAAGGAGAAAGGAGTACATAAAGCTAAAATAGAATTTGACGATCAACCAGTGACTTTCGACAATGAATATTATTTTGTTTTAAATGCATCTCCTACTATCCGAGTCCTTCATTTGTTTAATCAAAAAAGTTCGCAAAATTATCTTTCAAAAATGTATGCAAATGATAGTTTATTTAATTACGCATCTTACAGCATTAACAATGTAGATCCTGAGCAAATTAAAAATTCCGATTTTGTGATTTTAGAAGGAATAAGCACTATTGATCCTCAAATAAAAATTAGTCTTGAATCATTTTTGAGCAACGGAGGTAATGTTTTTATTAGTCCTTCAGAAAACCCTTCTGCGAGTTTGCAATCTTTTTTAAATCAATATGGTATTCAGAATTTAACTGTTTCTAATGAATTGCCGGACCCTAAAAAATTTATTGATATTAGCGAACCTATCAAGTCCAACCCATTTTATGAAGATGTTTTTGAAAAGGGTACTTTCAATAGCATTGTGAGCCTTCCAAATGGACAAGCAATTTTACATTGGAATGGTGTGGGAGAAAAACTATTGAAGTATAAAAATGGTGAAAATTTTCTAACTCAAACCAAGGTAGGTGATGGTGCCATTTATCTGTTGGCATCACCTCTAAATCCAAAGTTTGGAAACTTCGCTGAACATGCTTTTTTTGTGCCTACTTTTTATAAAATGGCTTATTTAAGTAGTAAAGCAGATAAATTGGCATATAATTTCAATGATACCAACTTGAGTTTTTTTATGCCCAATTCACCCAAAAATGCCTCTTATAAACTAAAAAGTGGAAAATTGGAGATAATTCCCGTTCAAAGAATGAATGGTAAGACTTTACTATTGGAGTTGCCAAAATCTTCAGAATTGACAGATGGGCAGCTTTATGATTCAGGCTATTTTGACTTAGTAATTGATGGCAAGACTTTAAAAACTATAGCATTAAATCACGATGACCTAGAGTCCAGATTAAATGTTTATTCAGAAGATGAACTCAAAGAAATATTTGAAAATCAAAAAAATGTTACAATTTATAATGATGTAAGCGATGGGAATTTTGTTGAAGCTTTCAGAGACACCACTATGGCAAAGCCTTTATGGAAATATTTTATAATTGCTTCTTTATTATTCTTATTTGTTGAAATATTACTTGTAAAATTTATGAAATCTTAATGCATACTTACCAATTTTAAACTTAATTCCAACACATCGCCCATATTTTGGCAGCCTATAAAACTAGAATTTTTGTAATGAGAAGCCAAATCCTTCTTTAAAAGCTCAAGATTTTCATCTAAATAAATCTTATCTTTCTTCATTATTTCTATTAAATCCCCAAGTCTTATTTTTTCCGCCTTCATCCTATTAGAAATTAAAGAGCGTTCTTCTGTTTGATATTGTTTTACCGATTCTGGAGTCATATATTTCATCCCTAAATCAATAATTGCATTGTTTTGTTTAAAATATTGTGGCATATACACAGACTTTGAAGCCTCGTATGATTGTTGGTCAAAATCAATAGCCCTAATTCTATAGTGAAAATCTTCAAAATCTGGAGTGATAATTATTACAAAATTAGAAGAATGCATATCTCCTAATAGCCGTACAAAACATCTTTCATTAAATTTTATAAATTCTTTTGTAAGCCTTATTGGATTTAAATTTGGGTCCGATAAATGGTTTTGCATAAATAAATCTCCTGTAATTCCAGCTATATGTTCTTCCACCAAGGTGTCCTCATGACTCACATAGGAGATTACGTTTGGAGATAGCAAATGTTCTAATTCCAAACCATAGATTCTGGATGCATCAGCTTTCTTTATGTAAAAATAATCATAATTATCGTTTACCATATTACTAATTCTTATCCGAAAAGGCAAAGTGTTAGCATATGTGCAAACATCTACTCTATCCACTACCAAATGTTTTATTACTGATTCATCTCCATCGGTTTTTAAATCAGCATAAATTGTTTTTAGGTTTTCATAGATTTCTAATAATTCGCTTTGAGCATAAAATACGGTTTCCCAAAGGGTGTCATTTCCGTTTTTGTCATATAAGGTTATTTTGTTATCATATCGAAGAAGGTCAGCATATTTAAGAGGCAAATAACGGTCTCTATCGTACTTAATCAAATACTTTCTAAGCCTATTTGAAATTTTAAAAGGAATTTTTTTCTTTGATATTAAAGCCATCTTATTCTATAAAATCTAGATTATTTGAAAAAGTATCTTTTATGAAAAATGTTGCTACAAAAGCTAAACCTAAACATAAAAAACCAGTATAAATTGCTGAATGAATTACATTATTATCTGTGAAGTTATTTAATATCCATTGATAAAAAATACTAATTGGAACAACTGCTCCTCGAGCAAAATTAGGAATTGTTGTTGCAACCGTTGCCCTAAGATTAGTTCCAAATTGCTCGGCCGATAAAGTAATTAAACTCACCCAATAACCAGCTCCAAATCCTAAAAAAACATAAGAAATATAAAGTCCTAGTAGACTAATTCCATAACTATTCAAATGAATACTTACAAAACATACACTTACTAGTAGAAAAAGACGAATCGTTTTCTTTCTATTTTTTAATATTTGGCTAATTATTCCCGAAGACAAATCACCAAAAGTCAATCCCAAATATACTAACATTACTGCCGAGCCCACTTTTATCTCTTCTTTAAGCCCCAATCCTTTAGCTACTTCTGGAGCTAATTGCATGAGTATTGTAATGGTAAAAAAAATAGGCAAACTAATTAATATGCTTGCAAAATAGCGCTGAAATTTATTCCTATTCGTAAACAAGGACAAAAACTCCCCTTTACCAGTAGTACTTTCTTTGGTTTTTATAAACAATTCAGACTCAAAAGTGCCCATTCTTAAAAATAATAAGAGTAATCCCATACAGCCGCCAATAACAAATGATAACCTCCAAGGGGTTAAATCTCCAATTAATCCTGCCGAAAATGCACCGAAAGCTCCAGCAGCCGCAACAATTGCTGTACCATATCCTCTATATTTTTTGGGCATAACTTCAGAAACTAGTGTTATTCCAGCCCCCAATTCACCTGCCAATCCAAAGCCAGCAATAAAACGCAAAACAAAATACTGCCATAATTCTGATACCCCACCATTCATTAAATTTGCAAGGGAATAAACCAAAATTGAACCAAACAAAACAGACAATCGACCTTTCTTATCTCCTAAAATACCAAAAAATATGCCTCCAAAGAATGTTCCAATCATTTGCGTATTGAACAAAGAGAGCCCAATAGAAGAAATATCAACTTCAGATACTCCTAAACTTAGAAGACTTGATTTTCTAATTACAACAAAAAGAATCAAGTCGTAAGCATCTACAAAATAACCTAAGGCTGCAACCAATACAATAATGTACTCTTTCCTTAGTTTGCTTTTTGTGGCCATAATATTTGATTAATAACAAAAAAAATAAAAGATTACAGTAATAAACATAAAAATACCTCAAAATCATTAATTTTGAGCAAACAATTAGAAAACAAAAAAAAAAGTATATTTTTGTTGCTAAAGTCTAACCAAATATAAACTATTAAAAAAATGGAAGAATCAAATCAAAGTAGTAATACAGTTGTAAAGGCAGGGTTAATTTTGGCCTTAGCATTGGCTGGTATCTTCGGTTATTTGTATTTTAATGAAAAAGAAGAATCAAGTCAAAAAAATGTATCAATTACAGAAAAGACGCAAGAATTATTAAGAACTAATACCAAATTAGATTCTATTTCAGCACAGTTAGATGCTAAAATTGCAGAAGTTACAGCATTGGGTGGGCAGGTAGAAGGTCTAGAAGCGCTAAAAGCACAATTAGAAAAAGACAAAAGACAGTTAATGTCATCAAAAAGCTTTAATGCAAAAGAATATCAGAGCAAAATTCAGAATTATGAAGCTCTACTTTTAGAAAAAGATGCCGAATTGGCAAAACTAAGAGAAGAAAATGCGCAATTGAATAACCAAAATCAAGTATTAAATTCTGAAAATACGGGTTTAAAAAGTACAAACACGGATTTAAGAAGCCAAAAAGAAATTTTAGCTGATTCGGTTTATAAAACTACTGTTCAAAATAAAGAGTTATCTGAGAAAGTTACATTAGCAGCAGCCTTAAGACCAATGAATTATGCTATTTCAGCTATTAACTCAAGAGGAAAAGAAAGAGACGGTGAAGAATTTAAGGCCAGAAGGGTAGATAGAGTTAAAATTGCATTTAAACTAGCTGAAAATCCTTTAACAAAAAA
>DAIQBE010000029.1:0-14521 GCA_036781325.1 Leadbetterella sp.
TATAAGAGCCTTTTGGGGCTACATTAAACTGGTATTGTGTTTTGGTAAGTAAGCTTAATGGTTTCTTTGTCAGAATTTCATTACCCGAAATTTTAGTGCCAGGTAGCGGAGAGCCAAAAACCAAAAACCAAGGATTCAAATTATCTTTTACTACCCATTGATTTTGGTAGAAAGTGGCCTCGTCTTTTCCGTTAATCATACCAGTTCTTTCCCCCAGCCAAACAGGCATCAAGTTAGTAATTGCTTTTAATTCAAATGAAAAATTTAAATTTTTAATAGTTTTATTTTTTACCAAAAACTCTACATAAACTGCCTTTTTCCCATCGGGTACAAATTGAAATCGCTCGATAATAAAATCCGATGAAATAGTGCTGTAAACTAGTTTATTTCCAAACGAATAATTTTCAAAGCTATCTGCTTTATTCAATACATATTTTTGATTATTAACTGTAATCTCCATCTCAAAACTATCTAAAAGTTTGATTGGATGACACCAAACGCCTCCCATTTCTCCTTGCACATGCCAACCTAAATCTGGAAATGTGCCATCTTGATGCCCAATCATATACAATCTGTCTCCTGCGGTGGCATAAGGACTAGCGAGATATTCGACTTTCCCAGCAATTTTTTCAGAAGATTCGAAAAGTAACCTAATACTTGAAGAATTTTCTTTTTGACCGAATGAGGTGAAAGATAGAAAAAGTATGCTGAAAAAAAACCATCTAAATATCTTATTCATTACAAATAGGTTAATATCAAATGTACACAAACAAAATTTAATAAAAAAGCAACTTCCATTCCTGAAAGCTGCTTTTTATAATGAATTAACTTATGTAAGTTATTTTTTAACTTCCTTTTTCTTTCTTAATTACTTCATCAGCGATATTGCTAGGCACAAAATCGTAATGAGAAAAAGTAAGGTTTGCCGTAGCACGCCCAGAAGACATGGTACGTAGGTCGGTAACATATCCAAACATTTCTGACAAAGGCACGTCAGCTTTTATCACCTGAGATCCTGCTTTCGTATCCATACCTTTCATCATACCTCTTCTACGGTTCAAGTCACCGGTAATCGGTCCAGTATATTCATCTGGCGTAAGAACTTCAATTGCCATTATTGGCTCAAGCAATTTAGCACCTGCTTGTCTTCCAGCCTCTCTAAAGCCCATACGAGCCGCTAATTCGAAAGATAATGAGTCTGAATCGACATCATGGAAAGAACCATGAAAAATTCTAACTTTAAATGAGTCAACAGGGAAACCAGCTAAAGGACCCGTTTTCATAGCTTCTTCAAAACCTTTTTGAATAGCGGGAATAAATTCACGAGGAATAACACCTCCAACGATATTGTTTACAAACTGTAAACCCATTTTCTTTTCTTTTCCTTCTTCATCGTCATCTCTTGGTCCAAATTCGAAAACGATATCGGCAAATTTACCTCTACCACCCGATTGTTTTTTGTATACTTCACGGTGCTCGATAGTCTTAGTAAATGTTTCTTTATAAGCTACTTGTGGTGCACCTTGATTTATCTCTACTTTAAATTCACGACGCATACGATCAATAATAATTTCTAGGTGAAGTTCACCCATACCTCTCATGATTGTCTGTCCTGTTTCTATATTGGTTTCAACAGTCAATGTAGGGTCTTCCTCAATAAGCTTTGTAATTGCTTTTGAGAAATTATCTTGGTCGGCTGTTTTCTTAGGCTCAATGGCATATCCAATTACTGGCTCAGGGAATATCATAGATTCTAAAATGATTGGATGTTTTTCGTCAGAAAGGGTATCTCCAGTCTTAATATCTTTAAAACCAACTACAGCAGCAATATCTCCAGCCTCTAAAGCATCTATCTGATTTTGCTTATTGGCATGCATTTGGAAAATACGAGAAATACGCTCTTTATTTCCAGAACGGTTATTTAAAATATATGAACCAGAAGGAAGCCTTCCTGAATAGGACCTAACAAAACACAAACGCCCTACGAAAGGATCAGTTGCAATTTTAAAAGCTAGACCGGCAAAAGGCTCATTTACATCGGGTTGACGAACAATCTCCGCACCTGTATCAGGATTGGTTCCTTTAATGCCGTCTCTGTCCATTGGAGATGGCAATAAAGCCATTACCAAGTCAAGCATAGTTTGAACGCCTTTGTTTTTGAAAGAAGAACCACAAAGCATTGGCACAATCTTCATATCTATAACTGCTGCTCTTAAGGCCGCAATAATTTCATCTTCTGTGATAGAATTTGGATCATCAAAGAATTTTTCCATTAAAGTCTCATCATAGTCAGCTACTGCTTCCAAAAGATTCTCTCTCCAATGAGCCACATCTTCTAACATATCAGCAGGAATCGGAACTTCTTGATACGTCATACCTTTATCTGATTCATTCCAAACCATTCCGCGGTTGTTGATTAAGTCAACTACCCCTTTAAAGTTTTCTTCATCTCCAATTGGCAACTGCAAAGGAACTGCGTTTGAACCTAACATTTCTTTAACTTGCTTGCACACATTTAAGAAATCGGCACCCGAACGGTCCATTTTGTTAACAAAGCCCAAACGAGCCACGTTATAATTGTTAGCAAGTCTCCAGTTGGTTTCAGACTGCGGCTCAACGCCATCAACAGCACTAAAAAGAAACACTAAACCATCTAAAACTCTTAATGAGCGATTCACTTCCACAGTAAAATCTACGTGTCCTGGAGTATCAATGATATTAATATGATAATCATTGTTTCTGTATTTCCAACTAACGGTAGTTGCAGCAGAAGTAATTGTAATACCTCTTTCTTGCTCTTGCTCCATCCAGTCCATAGTGGCACCGCCATCATGCACCTCACCTATTTTGTGATTAACACCTGCGTAATAAAGAATACGCTCTGTAGTAGTAGTTTTACCAGCATCGATGTGAGCGGCAATACCAATGTTTCTTGTAAATTTTAAATCACGAGCCATTTATATATTTGTTTTTGCTGAATATGCACTATTCAGGTTTTTTCCAGAATAATTGTTTTTCGTTTCGGGGTGCAAAATTATAAAAAAAAATGTGGAACAAGAAATTTTTAGGCCTCAATAGTTTAAGAAATTGTAAAATAATAACTTAAGAGTCAAAATATTAACAAAAAAAGGCGTTATGAACTAGAAAAATAAATAAATATTTTACTAAAAGCCTTTAAATAAGATATTTTAAATAAATTTTAGAAATCGATAAAGAATATTTAGATTTGTCTGTATTTATTAAACCCATTAGCAATTGCCATTAGCCAGTACATACTTTTAATGTACAGCACCTAGCATTATTATCAACAAAATTTTTAAATTATGGAAGAAGAAGAAAATCAAATAAATATTGAACTCTCTGAAGAAATGGCAGAGGGTGTTTATGCTAATTTGGTAATGATTGCTCATTCAAATTCAGAATTTGTTTTAGATTTTATCCGATTAATGCCAGGGGTGCCAAAAGCCAAAGTAAAATCTAGAGTAATTTTAACACCTGAACATGCTCAAAGATTACTATTGGCATTACAAGATAATATTAACAAGTACGAAACAAATTTTGGCGAGATTCGCCAATCTAATGACCCCATTCCGTTTCCTATGAACTTTGGAGGGCCAATGGGGGAGGCTTAAAACAGGTTTGGATTATCCAAATGTTTATTAGGGGATCAAAAGGCTTTTTATTTACCCTATGTTCCAATAATGATTTTAAGGCATGGCCAAAGGCAAAATTGTTTTTTTGAAAACCTCGATATTATCTAAAAATCAATAGGATTGCTCGGAACCTCCCCCTCCAAAATCTCCTCCACCCATTTTCAGAGTATCACTTGTAGGGGAGTTTGCCTGAAAAGCTTGAGCTGCAAGAATAGATTCCAACTTACTAAATTTATTTGCTTCTGAAGCTTCAGAACTTAAATAGAATTTTGGGGTTTTAAAATATTTTAAACCCAAAATTGAAAATCCAACTAATACTAATCCACCCAAAGTCAAAGCCCATTCCAATGGTAAAACAGCATAATAGCATCGAAATGTGAAAATACTAAAACCGAAAGCCAAAATCCCTACAATAATAGATTTTCGATCTTTTTTTCGTATTCCTATAAAAATATAGCAAAAAGGAATACTAAAAGTAAAAACCCAAAACAATATGCCAAAAGGTATTTCTATGGATGGGAAAGTATTGTTAAGAATAGCATTTGCCTCTCTTACCACCCAATAATTTCCAGCTAAATAAAAAACGATCAAAGAAAGCGTTTTGATAATTTGTTGCACATCTTCAAAATAAAAAGAAATCAATCTGCTTTTTGAGATAAAATAAATTGAGGCGGCAAGCGACATCAAAACAAAAGGGAGTATAGTTTTACCGATAGAAAACGTAGTAGCAAACAAAAATACGAACACAAAAAAACTAAAAAACATTGCTATAGCCACTAAAGGGTCGGCATAGCGAATAAATGCAGGAATCAAAATAAAAAATAAAAAAAGAGGATAATTATATAATGGTAATGAAAAATCAAAAAATAATAAAATGCTGGCATAAAGAAACCCTAAAGCTAAATATAACAACGCATTGTCTATGCCCGACCTATAAAGATTTTTACTTTTAATGAAAAACTCTAAGGCAATAAAAGAGCCTATTGAAACAATAATAAATGCAATACTTAATCCAATTTTATTGTCGAAAATGCCAACCATTGCAAGAAAAAAAGTAGTTGTGAAGGATACTGCAATATTAGTAAATAGGAATAAACCCATCAAAATAAACCAATTAGGTTTATAAAAATCTTCCTTAAAATATGTATTGCCTTGACTTAATTCTTCTTGATTTAAGTGTCCACTTTTAAACCACGAATTTAGTTTTGATTTAAATTTCAAATTTTCTACCCAATTTTCTGAATATGCCTTCATAGATTTTCTTCTTTTTTAATTCCCAAAATTCTTTTAACATTAAATAGAAAATAAACAATCAAGCCACAAGAAACACTAAAATAAAGATACCCAAAAGTAAGAGCAGCGTCATCACTTAAATTATGAAAAATGAAATAACTCAAACCAATATAACCATAAATTACGCCCATCAATAGCAACAAATAGGATTTGGTTTGCCTCGCATGAATAACGCAAAGAACACTTAACAATGCTATAAATGAGAAATACACAAATTTTAAATCAAAACTAAAAAGAGCGGTTAACAAAGTTATAAAACAAAGATTGGCCCCAAACAAATAAAAAGAAAATGCAAAATGACTTTTCTTGTCTTTCCATTCACTAAACCAACCAACTAAAATTAAAAAAAAACCAAAAACAATTCCAATATGAATGAGATAATTGTTAGAAGTTTCAAATGTAGAAAGTATACTTTTGGGAGAAACCGTTAATCCAAGCCAAGTACCCAAGGCTGTAATACCCATAGATAACACTCCCTGATGATCGAAAAAGTAAGCAAAAAATAAAAATAAAACTGCAGGAACAAACGTAGCCAAACCATAAGAATTTCCAAAAATAGCATATTGAAATTGCAAGTATCCTTCCAAAATCAAAAATAAAACGCAACTTCCCAAAAGTGCAAAATGGGATAAATACTTAGGGTTTGATACTTTTGTCCAAGAAAAAGCTAAGTTATTTTTGTAGGCATACCAAAAACAAAAACCACAAAGAATTGCAATAAGAGCTATCAAAACTCCATGGCCTATGGTATCTATATTTTGATAGATTAAAATACCAAGCCCAGTACTCAAACTAGAAATTCCTAAAAATAACAATGAACGCAATTCCCAATAAATTGAAAGGGGCTTATTGGCTTCAAATTCCAAAATTTTATCCCCTTTTTCCTTGGATATTATTTTTTCTTCCAGTAACTTTTTAACAAGTAGCTCCATTACTTCAGGTTTAAACTAAATAAGGCCTTTCGGCCTTATTATTATAATTCTTTGATTCTAATTTTCCTAAAAGAAACCATATCTCCGTGATCCTGAAGAGCTATCTTTCCTTTTGCATGGGCTTTAGCATATGGCCATTTAGCAAATTTACTTCCTGCCACATCATCTGCCCACTTCACACTTCCATATTCATAATCTGCAACTTTTATACCATTTAAATAATGTTCAATTCTATTATTCTTAATAACAATTTTCCCTTTATTCCACTCGCCTGCAGGCTTAACAGCTGTTAAACTAAACGGAGCCGTAATATCATAATTAGCTCCTGTCTTTTGCTTATCTGTAATTTTGGCTGGATAATTTGCATCATCAATAATCTGATATTCTGGAGCAGAAGCATAGGTTGCAAACAATTCTTTGTTGGTAGGGTCTTCTATTACTTTATAAATAAGCCCGCTGTTTCCTTTTGGAGCAGCTTTAAATTCAAACTCCAAAATATAGTCTCCATATTCTTTGTCTGTCACTAAGTCTCCATTTTTACCATGAGTCATTAGAACACCATTCATTACATGCCACCCTTTAACGCTGGTTTCTTTCCAAGTATGCCATCCATTTGTGGTTTTTCCATCAAACAAATTTACCCATTTACCTTTTTGAGCGATTGAACCAAAGGAAATTAACAATGTTAAAACAAAAAATATTTTTTTCATTATAATTAGTTTTTAAGATTTTTTAAAATTAATAAAAATTTGAGAATTTATGATTAAAATCCATTTTTTTTAATTGAGAATTAAAACCATTCTTCTTTCATATTTACTGTTATTGGGTTTTCGCTTTTTAGCCTTTCCATCAAACCCTGAATTTTTACCAATTCATATTCAAAAAAGTAATCGGCGGTGGCAATTTTGCCATTATAAAAACTTTGGTCTGATGCATTGGCGTTTTCCAATTTTTGCTTTGCAATTATAGCCTGCTCTAACCATTGCCATGAAATGGCTATAATCCCAATAGCTTCTAAAAATAGTGTTGCGTCGGCTAAATAAATTTCAACATTTATTGTCGATTTTCTAATTAAATTTTCAATAACTTTTTGCGACTCAATTAATACTCTTGAAAGATAATCTGCCTTGTTTTTTAAATCTTTATCAATAGCTCTTTTGATAGTTTCTTGAACCTCATGAAAAAATAAAAATGCCGCTTTGCCCTCTTTGAATAACATTTTTCGACCCAATAGGTCTATACCATGAATACCAGTTGTGCCCTCATGAATGGGATGTATGCGAGCTTCCCTATAAAATTGCTCTACAGGAAAATCGGCGGTGTAGCCAGCTCCGCCCAATATTTGAACCGCTGCAGATGTACTTAAACAACACATTTCAGAAGGATACGATTTAGCAATAGGAGTTAAAAAATCCAAAAGAAGTGTAGCATCTTCTTTAAGCTGCCCATCAGCTGCATGAGCCAAATCGGCAAGTTTACTACAAAATAAGAGTAAACTTAGGGATCCTTCAACAACAGATTTCTGGAAGAGCAACATTCGTTTTACATCTGCATGAACAATAATCTTTTGTTGAGATTGATATGGATTTTTATCATTTACTTTTCTGCCTTGAGGTCTTTCCTTTGCATAAGCTAGCGAAGCATAATAAGCTGCAGTTCCTATGGCGGCAGCATTCATGCCCACTCCCACACGAGCTTCATTCATCATTTGAAACATGTAATTCAATCCTTTGTTGGGTTCTCCTACTAAATACCCTTCACAATTGTCATTAGAGCCTACCATTAAATGAGCAATTGGTGCCCCTTTATATCCCATTTTATGGTAAATTCCCGCGGTAATAACATCGTTTGAAACTAAGGAATCCCCCAAAATTCTTTTTTGAGGCACTACAAAAAGAGAAATCCCTTTTACACCCAAAGGAGCCCCCTTAATTCTAGCTAACATGAGATGTATTACATTTTCACATGCGTCGTGATCTCCACAAGAAATATAAATTTTTTGACCAGAAATTTTATACACCCCTTCCCTCGAGGTCTCCTGAGCCATCGTTGAGATATCGGAAAGTGAACTTCCCGCATCAGGTTCCGTCAAAGCCATTGTACCTTGCCAATTTGCAGTATACATTTGAGGAGTAAATGTATCTATTAGTTGTTTCGAACCGAACGTACGGATTAAATTTGCCGCCCCAGCAGTTAAAAATGGAAATACCGAAGCAGAATAATTTGCTGCTTGAAATATAAATGCAGCGGCATTAAGAAGGGTAATTGGTAATTGTTGTCCACCTTCTTCAAACGAAAAAGCAGCGTTTATCCATCCATCTTCTCCAAATTTCTTAACTACCGCTTTCATTCCAAAGTGCACTCTTATTTTGCCTTCTACTAATTGAGGTTCCTGCCTATCCATTTCGGTCAATAAAGGCAAAAGCATTTTCTCTGAAATTTGTTTTGCAGCTTCTAAAACAAGATTGAAATTTTCAATAGTGTGTTCTTGAAAATAAGAGAATTTTGCTAATTCTTCAATTTTTAACTTTTCATATAATTGAAATTCTAAGTCGCGTTTTGAATAAAACATGGTAAGTTTATGGTATATATTAAATGAAAAAAATGCATTTTTGATAAAAATGCATTTTCAAAAAGAGTTCTATAAAAATAATTAACCTTCTTTAAAATACAAAGGGTCGTATTTTAAGCCGTATTTATCTAATACATCTTGTGGAACTCCATCCCAAACATTTGGTGTATTCCCCTTATAATCAAGGTCTTGAAAACCCATCTTTGTGGTATAAAAACCCGTAACAGTTAAATCTCGAACTTTGCTAAAAAAAGCAACACCTTGACTTACTTCAGATTTAGCTTCATTTGGATAAGCAATTTGTTCCACAATCTCAATTCTTTGACTTGGAGTTATTTCCGAAAAACGCTTTCCAAAAAGCTTAATGCTATAGTTATTTAGCCATCTCAAACCTCCTCTCAAGGGTGTTTGATTACTTGGTTGATCATTGCACATAAACTCAATAAATGCTGGAACCCCTGCTTGAGTGGCACTTCCAGATACTTTGTCTGCGGGCACAATGATATCACACAAAATACCTAATGTTAGTAATTCATCAGGTTTGAAAAACACTTGCTGGGATAGCATTTTGTCTCTCACCAATTCTTCTGCTGTTCTCCCTGGTCCTGGTTTAAAAACTTTAGGTACTGGGGCTTCAGGCACCATGGCTGATGTTGGCAATGCCGCTAAACCAAAGGTGCTTAATGATATAGCTTTTAATGTATCTCTCCTTTTCATTATTTTTTAAAATTAAATCTGGTTGGTCTTTTTCAAATCAATTATATAGTCTGATGTTCTCCACGAACTCGCCAAAATAGTCCAAGTAACGTTTTTATCGCCTTGCGAAACAAAAGGAGCAGCATCTACCACAAACAAGTTTTTGACGTTGTGTGCTTGCTGCCATTTATTTAGAGCTGATTTTTTAGGGTCATTGCCCATTCTTACAGTTCCAACTTCATGAATAATTTCCCCTGGTTGAGCCAATCCATAGTTGTTACTTGCATCCGGTTTTTTGCCTAAAGCAATTCCACCCATTGAATGAATGATTTGTTCGAAAGTATCCTGCATGTGTTTGGCCTGTTTAATTTCATTATCTGACCATTTGTAGTTAAATCGGAGGGTTGGTATTCCAAACTTATCTACTTTATTTGGGTCTATTTCACAATAGTTGGACTCCAAAGGGATAGGTTCACCCCTACCTGCCATACCAATATAAGCACCGTAAGTTCTTCTGATATCTTCTTTTAAACCTGCTCCATAACCCCCACCTCTTTTTGGGTTTCCGTTAGCATCTTTATACAAATTATTTTTAGATTGAATGCCCATTCCAAAACCATAGCCTGGCATACCCATTCCTCCACCGTATTCAATATGGTAACCCCGAGGAAAGTCTAATGTTTTGTTATCTAACCACCAAGGAGTATACACATGCATACCTCCAACCCCATCTTCGTTGTAGCGTTTTCTATCCATCAAAGATGGAATAAAGGCACTACGACTTGCCCCGGTTGAATCATTCAGATATTTACCAATTACCCCACTTTCATTGGCTAATCCATTTTGAAATCTAGAGGACTTAGAATTTAACATTAAGCGAGCAGTTTCACATGTACTTGCCGCTAAAACAACAATTTTGGCATTTATCTGATAGTCTTTTAGGTCCATTTTGTTAACATAAGACACCCCGGTGCAAAGACCTGTATTAGGATCAGTATGTACTTCCTTCACCATGGCATTGTTAATCAGCGTCATATTTCCTGTTTTCATTGCAGGAATACAAAGTACCGAAGACGATGAAAAATCTGCATAAGCTTGACAAGCACGACCGCATTGGCCACAATAAAAACAAGAACCCCTTGAATCGTTGATAGGCTTAGTAAGCATAGCCATACGGGAAGGAATAACTGGAATATTAATATTGCCAGCACCTTTCTTTATCATCAACTCATGCAAACGGGGCTTTGGTGGGGGTAAAAAATGACCATCAGGTTCATTATACATACCTTCTTTAGTACCAAACAAACCAATGAATTTATCCACTTTGTCGTAATAGGGAGATAAATCCTCATAACCAATTGGCCAATCATCTCCTATACCTGTCATACTTCCTCTTTTAAAATCATCAGGGCCAAAACGCATAGAGATACGCCCCCAGTGATTGGTTCTTCCGCCAAGCATCCTTGAACGAAACCAACCAAACTTTGTTCCTTCTACGGCTTCATAAGGTTCTCCATCTAATTGCCACCCACCCCATGCAGCGTCATAGTCGCCAAAGGATCGCAAGGGAGTGCTAGCCCCTCTCCTTGGTGACTCCCAAGGATTCTTCATTTGGGTAATATATTTAGGGTCTGCTGGATCAAAATAGCCCCCCGCTTCAAGCAAGCATACTTTTGCACCTGCTTTCGCCAATTGGTAGGCTGCCATACCCCCACCAGCTCCAGAGCCTACTATTACTACATCGTAAACTTTAGGTGCTTCTTTAATTCCGAATAAATCCATAAACTAATTATTTTTTGGGTTGAAGAAAATTAAGAATTTCAGGAATAAACTCTTTAGCAATAAAGGTAAAAAACAATTTTCAATTTCAAATTTGTTTTAAATAATTTATTGAACAATTTTTAGAGCTATAGCTGGTTGTGCTTTCAAACTTTGCCAAAGTTTTTTTGGAATTGTAACTCGTGTTTCACCCGATATGTTTTGCCATTTTAGGTCTTCATTTATTCCTAAAATAGAAATCTTAGCATTTGCTGAAGGCTGATTACCTTTCCATCTAAGCGTTTCCGTTAATGGTGTTTTTTCTGAAATTCTTTGAATAGCATAAAAGGTATTTTGCTTTGATTTCGTAAAGTACATCTCATCTTGGGAAAAAACCTCCAAAGTTCTAGTATTATAAATTGCCTCGCCATTTATTTCCAGCCATTTTCCTATTTCTTCTAAACGTTGCTTTTGTTCGGGCAAAAACTCACCTTCGGCGTTAGGCCCAACGCCCAAAAGTAAATTACCGCCTTTGGCCACAATTTCTATGAGTGTGTGGATCACCTTTTCTGCGGATTTGAATTTATCTCCTTTTACATAACCCCACGCACCACCCAATGTAATGCAACTTTCCCAAGGGTCATCCGATTTGTCTTTTGGTATGCCTTGCTCAGGCGTACGATAATTTTCGAACTCTCCGTGCACAGTTCTGTCTACTATTAATAAACCATTTTGATTTTTCCTTACCATGGCAGCCACTTTGGGCATATTTATTTCTTGATCAAAATCAGGAATAGGTGCTCCCCAACTAATAACTTCAGGCGTTATGGTGTTTCGAGGTCTGATCCATCCTCCATCAAGCCAAAGAATATCTATTTTTCCATAGTCTTTGGTGAGTTCGTTGAGTTGATTGTGCGTATAATCCACAAATTTATTCCAACGCCACGGGTTTTTTCTTATATCGTAGTTTACATTTCTATTGGGTGTGGCGTGTAAATCCCACCAAAAATATTGTGAATGCCAATCGGGCTTGGAATAATAGGCCCCGATTAAGAAATCCTGTTTTCTAAAAGCATCAAAAACATGTTTGGCCACATTGGCTTTAGGATTTTCTTTAAAAGGCCCATTCGATATTTTAAAATCTGAAAACTTTGTATCAAACATATTGAATCCGTCGTGGTGCTTGGTGGTAAAAACCACATACTTCATCCCAGCTGCTTTGGCTGTGGCTGCCCAATCTTCTGGGTTAAATTTTATGGGATTAAACGACCGGCTTAACCCCCAATACCATTTTTTGTATTCACTATAAATGCTTGTTGAATCTCGAGTTATCCAATCTTCATCACACAAACTCCAAGACTCTATTATGCCAGGAACAGCATATAAGCCCCAATGAATAATGATTCCAAACTTTTGGTCTCTCCAGTTTTCAAGATTCTTAGCCACCTCCTTTTCTTGGGGATACACATAATTAAAAGAAACGGGATGAACGGAAGATTGACAAAAGGAATTTTGTGTGTAAACAATACACAGTAAACAAAGAAGCACACTATTGAATCTAATTTTCATTGTGGTATTAACTTGAAAGAGTTGAAATCTAAACAATACGTTTAATTTTGCTTAAAATTAAATCTATTTTTGAATTATATCTACTTGATTACTTTCGAATGTTTACGAAATGTATCAGGTCTGTCAATTTTTGAATTTAATGGTGATATAATTACTAAATTAATAGATATTAGATGAAAAATTAATAAATACCAAATGAAAAAAATATTACTTCTCATAAGCTTTTTAACTATTTGTTTAAATGGCTTAGGTCAAATAAATAAATACCAGGAGGCTCTAAAATTTGAAATGCTTCCAAGCCGCTGGGATGAAGCTCTCCCATTGGGAAATGGTGCTATTGGAGCATTAATTTGGGAAAAAGATAAAAAAATTCGTGTATCTCTTGATCATGCCGAGCTGTGGGATTTGCGACCAATGGCCGAGCTCCATACAAAAGATTTTACCTATAAATGGGTAAAAGAACAGTTAGACAAAGACAATTACTTGGCGGTTCAAAAAATTGGTGATATACCCTACGAAAGAGAACCAGCTCCAAGCAAATTACCAGGCGCAGCCGTACAATTTAATAGCAACGAATGGGGCAAAGTAATTGCTTCTACTTTAAATATTGAAAATGCTTTTTCGACAGTAACCTGGGAAAACGGGGTAAAGATGCGTTCGTTTGTACATGCCATAAAACCTTATGGGTATATGCGATTCGAAAACTGTAGTGACCTAAAAATTGACCTAATTCCACCACAATATCAGGGAAATAAAAATAAAACCGCAGGTGGGTCGGTGGCTGGCGACGACTTAGGCAGATTAGGATACACACAAGGAGAAACCGTAAAAAGTGGTCAAATGTATAAATATATCCAAAAAGGTTGGGGTGGTTTTTATTATGTAGTGGCTTTAAAATACATAAAAATTAATTCAACAACCACTGATTGCATTTGGAGTATTTCAGCTCATTATCCTAGTAAAACCAATATCAGATCAGACGTCATTTTAAATACCGCAACTTCGTTTTCAAAAGCATTTGAAAGTCATAAAAAATGGTGGGAAAGCTTTTGGAGTAAATCCGCAATTTCTCTTCCAGACTCCGTGTTAGAGTGGCAATATTATATGGAGCAGTACAAATTTGGCAGTGTAGCTCGAGCCCATACTCCACCAATTTCTTTACAAGCAATTTGGACAGCAGATAACGGGAGGTTACCGCCTTGGAAAGGCGATTATCACCATGATTTGAACACACAATTGAGCTATTGGCCAGCGTATTCTGGGAATCATTTGGAAGAAGCCATAGGATATATCAATCATTTAGAACAAAAAAAAAACACGTATAAAAAATACACAAAATGGTATTTTGGAACGACAGGCCTAAATGTGCCTGGAGTAACTACACTCACTGGAGAAGAAATGGGGGGCTGGATCCAATATTCCCTTTCTCCAACAGTATCTGCATGGCTAGCACAGCACTATTATTTACATTGGCGATACAGTATGAATAAAGAATTTCTTAAAACAAAAGCCTATCCTTGGTTTAAGGAGGTAGCCAAACATTTAGAGGAGGTTACCTACTTAGACAAAAACGGTAACAGGCAATTGCCAATAAGTTCAAGTCCTGAAATAAACAACAATAGCAAATCGGCTTGGTTTTATGAAAACACCAATTACGATTTGGCTCAAATGCGTTTCTTATTCTCGAAGGCATCTGAACTAGCAAGTGAGTTAAATTTAATGGCTGATGCTAAACATTTTTTAAAAATTTTCTCCCAGTTTTCGGAATTTCATCTATCTAAAAATCAAGAACTTAATTTCGCTAAAAATTTTCCTTATAATGAATCCCACCGCCATTTTTCTCATCTTATGGCCATACACCCTTTTGGTGAAATACGGATGGAAAACGGTGCAAAAGACCAAGAAATTATTAAAAATTCTTTATCGCTTCTAGATAAAATTGGGCCAAAAAATTGGTGTGGGTACTCCTATGCTTGGCAGGGAAATTTAAAAGCTAGAGCCAAAGATGGCGATGGAGCTGCAACAGCTTTGAAAGATTTTGCTACTTC
>DAIQBE010000030.1:0-14397 GCA_036781325.1 Leadbetterella sp.
ATTCAAGTTTATTATTCATTTGCTTTTTGCTCATAAATCTCCAAAGGCAAACCATCTGGGTCTTCGAAAAAAGTAAATTTCTTATTGGTAAATTCGTCGATTCTTATGGGTTCTAAAATTATGCCTTTGGTCTCAAGTACTAATTTTGTTTTTTCAACATCCTCTACTTCGAACGCTAAATGCCGAAGTCCACAAGCTTCGGGTTGGCTAACTCGAGCTGGAGGATTTGGAAATGAAAATAGCTCAATAAGGTATTCTCCATTTAAAGCTAAGTCTAATTTATAGGAATCTCTAGCTTCACGATAGACCTCTGCATAAATTTCAAAGCCTAATTTGTTTACGTAAAAATCTTTTGATTTTTTGTAATTTGAACAAATAATGGCCACATGATGAACTTTTTTTAACATATTTATTTAATATTTTCCACTATATCGCTAGCGATAACTGCCCTTTCTGAACGAATTTTTGATGCTCTTTCTCCCGCTAAGCCATGTTCAAATACCCCTTGGATAGCGGCTTGCTCTGGACTATAGCCTTGAGCTAAAAATCCCAAAATAATGCCAGTCAAAACATCCCCGCTGCCTGCCGTTGCCATCCCGGAGTTTCCGGTAGAATTGAAATGAATGCTGCCGTCTGACAAAGCTACTGCTGTATTCTTTCCTTTCAAACAAACAATCACTTTATGTTTTACACAGAATTCACTCAAAATTTCTAATTTTTCAAAATCATTTTTCCAGTTTTTACCAATCAGTGTTTTAAATTCTTTAGGGTGAGGAGTTAAAATAGCTTTTTCGGTAATTAACTTTAACAATTCGGGTTGATTTCCGAGCATAGTTATGGCGTCAGCGTCTAAAACAATTTTTTTATTTTTTGAAGCACTTAATAAAGAAATAAAGCCATCCCTATTTTCTAAACCGATACCAGGGCCAATTCCAATAGCATCGAATTTTTCTAAATTCCAATTTCCAGAGAAATTCTTTTCGCTTAGGCTTTCATCAATTATAGCTTCTGGAACTGCAATTTGCATAATTTCTATTCCCAATTTAGGCGTATGAATTGTGATTTTTCCAATTCCAGACCGCAAACAAGCTTTCGATGCCAAAATTGCTGCACCCATCATTCCGTAGCTTCCTGCTACCAAAAATGCATGTCCAAAAGTGCCTTTATGAGAAAATGGTCTTCTTAATTGAGGTTTGATTTCTTTGTTTTCCGTATAATAATAATTACAGACTTCTTTATTAATAAATTCTTGTGATAATCCTATATCAACAAGCTCCCAATTTCCTACATAATCCTGATTTTCTGGCTGAAGAAATGCTAGTTTAGGTAATTGAAAACTAATAGTGTGTTGAGCTTTTACTATATTTTTGTTTATGGTTGTTTTGTCAGCATATAGTCCAGAGGGTATGTCAACAGAAACTATGGGATATTTATTTATTTTTTCAATAACTTCTGCCGCAAGTCCATCAATATCTCTATTTAGACCAGAGCCAAAAATGGCATCAATAATTATGAATTTTTCTTTTTGAGGAAATTTTAATGCTGCAATATTCTTTACTTGATTGGGTGTTATTTGATTTTTTAACCTTTCCATATTTGTTTTAAAATCCAATGTTCCATGCGCTGATTCCCCAATAATATAAACGTTAATTCTGTAAAGCTTCTGGTCTAGCAAACGAGCAATTGCTAAGCCATCTCCTCCATTATTTCCCGTTCCGCAAAATATGAAAACTTCAATATCGATATTGAATTTCTCTATAAAATTATTAACAAAAGCACTAGAAGCCCTTTCCATTAGGTTGATGGAAGAAATGGGTTCATGAGTTATGGTGTATTCGTCCAATTTTCGTATTTGTGAGGCATTTAAGATTTTCATTTCAACTTTTTTTTTGGAAAATTCGTATTTTTAAAATATTGAATATTAAAACCCGATTATTCTTTAATAAATTTGTTTAAATAAATTTATTTTTCATTTATGAAAATTAGTATAATTATTCCTACTTATAATGAAAAAAATAATATTTTACCATTACTCAACTCAATAAAATCTAATGGAAATAAAAATATTTGTGAAGTTATAATAGTTGATTCTCCTTTATCAAATGATAATTTATCTAAAATTTTGGTTGATTTTGACGTAAAGTACAATGTTAGTCCGGAATCTGGTAGAGCGAAACAAATGAATTTTGGAGCAAGATTTGCTGAAGGTGATATTTTATATTTTGTACATGCCGATGTTATTTTACCGTTTAATTTTGATTTTGAAATCCTTAAATCCATAAATGATTCGTTTCAATTAGGGTGTTTTAGATTCAAGTTTAATTCGGAAAATATTTTATTGAAAGTAAATAGTTTTGTTGCTCGATTGCCCTTTTTATGGTGCAGAGGAGGAGATCAAACTTTATTTATTAACAAAAGTAGTTTTGAAGTCTTAAATGGTTACAATGAAACTTTTGAGATTATGGAGGAATATGATTTAATACGAAGAGCTAAGGAGAAGTTTAAATTTAGAATAGTTAAAAATTATGTTTTGGTTTCTAACAGAAAATACCATAATAATAGTTATTTAAAAGTTCAAATAGCTAATTTAAATGCCATGCGGATGTTTTTGAAGGGAAGTGTACCTTCCATAGAAATAAAAGAATATTACAGAAAACATTTATCTTAAATAGTTAATAATTAGAGCTTAATTGATTTTACAATTTTGTCTTTTTTGCCGTTTAACTGTGTGACTTCTAGAGTTATTAAATAATTTCCAGGTTTTTTAAAATCATAATTTATTTCTGGATTAATTATAGTTTTACCTGAAATTTGCCAAGTATACGTGTTTTCTTTTTTGATGTTTTCTGGACTAAATGTCACTTTATATTTCAATGATTTATAAACAAAATTGGCCGTTGGAGGGAACTCTTGTTTATCATTGAATAATACAGTTTTTAATTTTCCATCAATTAAAATCAAAAGTTCTTGGTTTGAATTAAAACAAAAAGATTTTATTGGCATGGAGTTGAAATCTAATACAAATGGTTCATTTTCAATCACATCTGAGTTTTCATTTAAGGTTTCAATTAAAAGTGTTTGGTTAGTGTCAAGTTTGAATACTTTATTGTGATAATATTTGGGTAAAGAATAATCATCAATTTCTTTTTCTGGTTTTATAAATTGAAATGTATTACTATTTGGTGATGAGGATTCAATTTCAAAGTCATCGAATGTTAAACTATTTTCAATTAGCTTAAATCGTTTTGTTAGGTATTTATTATCTTTTTTTCTTAAAAAGAAATAAATAATACCATTTTGTTCGAATTCAGGGTCAGGTTTGAAACTTAGGGACTTTTCAAATTGGCTAAATTTACCTAATAAAACTGTGCTTTTTTGAGTGGGATTATACCTAAACAATTGTCCACTATCGGTTTTAATTAAAATTGTAGTAGGCGAGATTTGCAAAATATAGTTGGCATTTTGAACGCTTGAATCTAAGGTTTTTACCAAAAATTGGTTAATCTTTGGTAGGATATCAAATTTTAAAGAATCTATTTTTAAGGTTTTAGATACTTCCAGAATTCCTCCAATAATATGCTTTTGAAAAATGGGATTTTGGAATACCTCTTTGTTTCCCCCTAAAGAGGAAAAAAAACAATAATTTTCGAATTCAGTTTTTCCTATCCATGCAATCGGGCTACTCGCAAGGTTCATTAAAACTGTTTTATTGTTTTTAGGAATTTCTTTAAAATTAACTTTTTGGTCAGTGATTTTCCAAAGCGGTGGCAAATCTATTTTTCCAATAGTTAGTACGGAAAGTATATCAATAGGAATTTTGAATTGATCAATTCCGATTTTATTTTCAAATATTTTATCAAACCACAGCCATTTACTTTTGGTGGGAAAAATATCGTGAATACCGCATACTCCACCACCAGATTTGAAAAATGCGACAATGTCACTACTCTGTTGAAGACTCAGAGCATTAATATCGAATTGGTAGAAAACCAAAGAATTATAGTTACTTAGTTTTTTGAAATTAATATCCTCAATAGAAAAATTTATATCTAGAATTAGATTATACTTTTCCGCTAATTTTTGCATTCCTTCCCATTGTATTTTTAGATTTATACTATCTGTTTCAGTTTTATTTGAAATTAGCAATGCTTTAGTTTGGGCAACTGCTAAGTTTTGAAATATAAATAGACATAGTATTAGTCTTAGAACGCTCATTTATTTTGTGTTTTTTTTAAAATGTAGTCTAGCTTTTGGACTAAATCATAATTTTCAGGAATCCAATCAATTTCAAAACCTTTTTTTTCCATACTTCTAAAAAATGTCATCTGACGTTTGGCAAATCTATGAATTTCGGTTTCAAGTTTAGAATACATTTGACTATAATTTACTTCTCCTAAAATAAATGAAGTAACATATTTGTATTCTAAGCCATAATAGTTTAAAGTTTCGGAGGTTACTCCATTATTTAGAAGCGTTTTTATTTCATTAACCAAAGCATTGTTTTCTAATCGTTCTTTTAATCTTTTTGAAATATTATTTCTTCTATTTTGTAAAGAGGGATTTAATCCAAAAATTTTAAATCGTATTTCTTTTTTAGGATTTGGAATAAAATCAGTATTATCTTTTAAAAATTCAAGAATTTCTAAAGCCCTTATCATTCTCTTTTTTGAGGATTTATCAAAAGAAAGATTTGTTTTATACATTTCTACTTTTTCTAGTATTTCATCTTTACTTAGTAAAGACAAGTAATCTCTTAAAGGCTCATTATTAGGAATTTGAGTTTGCCAGAAATCTTGTAATACACTTTGAATATATAATCCAGAACCTCCGCTTAAAATTGGTATTTTTGATTTTTCTAGGATTTTGTCGTATGATTTTAAAAAATCTTGTTGAAATTCAGCAATATTATATTTTTCTCCCGCCTTTTTGTTATTAATTAAATGCACTTCAATTGTTTGATTATCAATGGTATATTCATGTAAATCTTTTCCAGTTCCAATATCCATTCCCCTATACACCTGTCTGCTATCTGCACTTATTATTTCACCGTTTAATACCTTGGCTAAATGGGCAGCAAGTTGGGTTTTCCCACTCGCCGTGGGCCCAAGAATTACAATTAAATCATTTTCTGTATCGTTCAAAATCACTAAGAATAAATTTAAAACTCCCACTATTTTTTACTTGCCAATCGTTTTTTTCTACACTTTGCTTTCTCTCTCCAATTTCATTAAGTTCGTAAAACATGGCTTGTGTTTCACTGATAATTTCGAATCCAAATTTATGAAAATTTAAGCCATCCGACCAATCTTTGTCAACATAAGTCATAATATTCCCTGGCTTTTTGTCATGAATAAAGTGCTTTAAAAACTTAGTAAAAGCTCCCTGAATATTAAAATTCATGAGTGTTGCAAATCTAACCAGTTCAAAAGACGCAATTGTGTTATTTTCAAAATAATAGTTTTTAGGATTAGAAAAAGTCATTACTCCAATCAATCGTTCATTTTCATTTATTTTCTCCAATGAATCCGGTAGAAGTCTGTAATATTTTAAAGGCAGAAAGAGTCCGTATTTTAATTTAGCATTAACAAACTTTTGAAGGTGGTTTTGATTTAAAAAATTTTCAGCTTCTTTTTTTTCTATCCTTTTAATTATGCAAACTCGTGCAGGAATTCTATGATTTAGACCAAATAAAGAATTCAGCCTAGACATAACTATGTCCTTGGAAATCAACCATAAGTCCTCCCAAATATTTATTTTAGTATAACCTAGTTTATGATTTGGCTGAGATTTGGATTCTGATTTTTTTAAAAAATAATTAATAATAATTTTTTTCTCCTTAAAAATAAAGGAAAGGAAATCATTCTCTTCGATTTCAAAAGTAAGGTTTTGTGAATTTAGATAAGTAATGAAAAAATCTTTAAAGTTTTCCAAAAGAATTTAATTGTTTAAATTTCAAATTCTCAAATAAATTTGTAGTCACAACACCAAAATTTTATTTATTTTTCAATAATTTACAAATTAAATCGTTTGAGTATTAAAATTGGCAGCATTATTGAAATTTTTATTTTAACTATATTTTTTAAAGTAATAAAAAAATGAGATTTAAGTTAATATCAATTTTTGTATTTCTTACAATTGCACAATTTGCCTTTGGCCAATCACAGATGTATCTTAAAGAAGATGCAGATAATTATTTTAAATCGGGTAGATATTGGGATGCTTTTTTTTTATACAGAGATTTAGCGAAAGTCTCAGAATTTCAAGGTAATGTTGAAATTGATAATCAAATAAAAAATAGCTCAAGAGCAATGTATCTTTGGAAAAAAACAGAGGATTACCGGGCAATTAGAAAATATGAAATAGCGAAACAAAATTTATCAGATTTAATTGCAATAAATCCTTATGACCCAAATAGGGGTCTCTTACCTAGAATTACTTTAGAACAAGCTTCAGAATTACAAAGATTCGCCTTTAAACAAACCACAAAAGAAGGAACCGCCGATTATTTGTCAAAGGCTGTGCAATTATATAATCTAGCTATTAAAGAAGGTCTAAGAGATGAAATGGTGTTTTCATTAATAAAACAATGCGAAAATAGCTTGGAAAAAAATAGCCTCTCCAACGTAAATCAACCAACTTCGTATGGAATAAACTACCAAAAAGAATTGGAAAGAACCAAAGCAGTTGAAAAGGGTAGAACTGTTCAAATTATTAAAGATAATTTGTAACTTCATACCTGTGATCTAATTCTAATAAAACTCCACAATTGGGTAATTTTTTCATTTAATATTTTCTTGTTTTTGTTACGAATATATGTAGATTGGAGTCTCCATCAATAATATTAATATTTTTCCTTCAATAAAAAAATACCCTAAGCCAAAAGGCCATAGGGTATGAAATCGTAATTAATAGTATTAAACCAAAACAGATAATGTGGACTTTTTTTAGTTTTTGGCTAAAGGGTTAAAATATCGAATGGATAGTTTATTAATAAAAACTGGTATTACACTAATTGCAACAAAGATTATTCCCCCTAAAAACATCATTTTTACATTTGCAAAGAAAGTGCCAGCTGAAAGAATACTAAGTATCATTAGAGAAGAAAAAGGCAAAGAGATTGCCAAAATAAGTATAGCAAATTCTGTATTAAAAGTTCTTTTTTCCTTGCTGATATTTAGATAATCTTCTTTTTTGTTAAAAGCTGAAATATGTGCAAATGGCCAAAAACTGGCAGAACTCAATGGAATTACCAAGCCAAGAAGCATTAAAAATGGATCGGATACGTTAAGAATGGATAGCATTAGTCCACTAAACAACATACTAAGCCCTGCTCTAAAAAATAAAAGAGAAATAATTATCCTTTTTTTCTTTTGTTTTATTTCGACAGCTAGTCCAATGAATATTAAAATTAGAGGAGTCATCATAGCACTAGTTTTATCGAAAATATCGGTAACTAAGGTAGGCAATGCTTTATAACTAAGTCCGAAACATAACAATGTTATGGCCACTATCATTATGGTGTTGATGGGCTCTTTGATTAAACTTAAAAGTAGACTTTTAATTTTGCTTCCCAAATTTGCCTTTTCACTTATATTAAGTTTTAAAAACATATTCAAAGCAATGATGTATAGAAAGATTAAGACAAAAAATTTGTTGCCAACATCTGCCATTGCCGCCATAGCTAAACTTTTTTCTCCTAAAAACTCCGCAATGAATGGAAAACAAGATAGGCCTGGGGCTAAAGAAGGCATCAGCATTTGAATTGTTCTACCCGTTGGACTATCTTTTTCAATAGTAAAAAAACCTAAAACTGGAGGAATACTAAAGTAAATAAAAAAGTTAAAGAGTATTGTAAAAAACGGAACCATTGCTAAAGTGGAATCTAATGGTATTTTCATTAGCGCAATGAAAATCGTAGATGGCAAAGCAACAGTTAATACCATTTCTTTTAATCCGTTCACCATTTCCTTATTTTTGTATTTAGATCTTAAAAATAGTCCTAGGCCAATAAGTAATAAAAGCGTAATTGATTTTTGTAGTGCCTCATTCATCCCTTCTCACATTTAAAATTTTTGAAAAAAAGGGTGTCAATGATAAAACTGACACCCAGTAATTTTTAATTAACTAATTTCAGCAAATGACTTAGTGAATAATTTCATTTCTTCCATTGTTCCTAAACTTACTCTGCAATAAGTTTTACCAGCAATATCAAAAGATCTCACCCCGACACCTTTATCCATCATTTTCTTCAACATCATTTTACCATCCATTTTAATTGGGAATAGAATAAAGTTAGTAAAAGAAGGGATGTAGGTATATCCCATTTTTTCTAACTCTCCACACGTGTATTCTTTGACTTCTGCATTTAACTTAATAGTCATTTCTTGAAATTCCATATCTTCAATTGCTGCGGTTGCTCCTAAAATAGAAGTTAAGGAAATCCCCATTCCTCCTCTAGTAATTTTACCGATTGTTTCAATAAAACTAGGCAAAGCGGCAATGTATCCTACTCTTATTCCCGCCATCCCCATTACTTTGGAAAATGTACGAGCTATAATTACATTTTTCTTTTTGCTTAGCAGTGAAACCATAGATTCGGTACCTTTGCCAGCAGCCAATTCTAGATAAGCTTCATCTATAAAAATTGGTACTTTTTCTGAAACTCTCGAACAAAAGTCGAATAATTCTGAAGCAGCTGTAATACTACCTGTCGGATTGTTTGGATTACAGATATAAACCATTTTAGTATCTTTGTCAATGGCGGCTTCCATCGCTTTTAAATCGTGCGACCAGTCGCTTTTGCATGGAACTGGTTTCCAAGTAGCTCCTACAGATTCTGCGACTTTTATTAAAGACATATAAGTGGGGTCAGCTGAAACAATATTGCCGCCTTTCATAAATAATACAATAGCTACTTTTTCTAATAAATCAGAAGAACCAGGGCCCATCATTATGTGATCTGGAGTAACGCCCTCTTTCTTGCAGATTTTTTCTATCAAATCAGACATTTCTTTCCAAGCATATCGATTACCACCTCCAACAGAATTAATAATAGCCTTCTGAGCTGTCATTGGAGGACCATAAGGGTTTTCATTTGCATTTAATTTAGCTTTTATTGCCGCAAGATTAAAAGATTCTTTGATAAAGTGTTCTTTAACAAATGGACTGTAAATAATGCGATTTTGAGCATCTATTTGCACTGGAGTATTTGCAAAGGCCCCTTGGATAAGATGGGGAGCTAAGCCCATTCCACCTATTGTAAATAAGCCTTTTCTCAATAAATTTCTTCTGTTCAATTTTTCGTTCATGATTTTAAAGATTAAATAGTTTGATAATTATTTGCCTGTGATTGTAAAATATTTTGAAAATGTAACGTCTTTGTAGGTTCCAGTAGCAGTTAATTTTACTGAAGAACCTGCTTTTGGTGCCGCAATCCCTAGGGATGTCCAAGTAGATTCAAATACCGCAATTCCCTTTTCATTCGTTTGAATGTCTTTAATTTTTGTCCCATTTCGTAATTTGTAAGCGATAGTTATGCCTTTAGCAGGAATTGAATCTATTCCCACTTTATAATCCAAAAGACCGGCTTTATTTAATTCTAAAAAACGCAAACTTACTTTTGCATCTATTCCAATTAATGCTGTAACGGAGGGTTCGGTTGTTAATCCTGAAGAGGGTATTCCATCGCTACCAGTTATTGTTATTAATAATGGGGATATAATTCTATCCACAAATGGGTCTTGTTTTTCACAAGCAAAAAAAGTAAGCATTACTAATATGCTAATTCCTATTTTAATTATATTTTTCATATTTAGTTTTTTTTAATTTTGTTATAATTATTTATCTGTCCACCAAAGCTTTGTTTGCATATCGTCTTTTCCTAAAATTGAAATACCCGCATCCAGCTTTGCTTTATTTAAAGAGTACTCTGTAGTAGGATAAGGCAAACGGGTTGGTAAAACTCCATTGTTTTCAAATATGGCTCTTGTGTCTTTTGAAGGTAAAATTGGGAATCCTGTTCGTCTATATTCTGTCCAGGCTTCCACACCTTGTCCAAATAGTGCAATCCATTTCTGTTCAAGAATTTTTTCTTTTGTAACTGCTCCTACAGTTGTAAAATAATCTGAAGGTATAGCTGCTCCAAATTGCTGAAAAGAAGCGGTAATTCCTGTTCTAAAAAAATTAGGGGCATCTCCCGTAATATCACCGTCTACAACAGCTTCGGCTAAATTTAATTGTAACTCACTAAATGTCATAAGAACATTGGGTGCAGAGGCTTTGGTGAAATAATTTCCTATGGTAGCTGCAGAACTTAAATATGTTGTTGCTATGGCATCTGGCAGACCGTTTGGAATTCCTTCATAAACTCCTTTTACAGGCGAGCCAAAAACAGCTAATCGAGTATCTTTTAACCCTTGGAGTTTATCCACGAGAGTTTTGCTAAGATTCCAGTCTGTTCTGCCTCCTACTATCATTACCTCATTCCATTCATTATTAGAGGGTCTCGAATCAGTGCTTAATAATACAGCATTGTCAGCGTTGGAAGTGAAAATTGGATAGGTATTTGGGTTTCCAAGTATTTCGGCAAATACTGCCTTTGATTCCACAGATTTTTTTGCTGCTTGTCTATTTGCTAGTCTAATTCTTAGTGAGTTAGCAAATTTTTTCCATTTTAAAATGTCGCCATTATAGAGAATGTCACCTGATATAGATGGCCCACCCACTTTTAATTTTTCATTGGCTTCTTTTAAATCTTTGATTAAACCTGTATAGACTTTATCCATGCTATCATAAACAGGAGTGTAAATTGGTTCTTTTGCAGTTCCTTTTATTGCTTCTGTATACGGAATTGGACCATAAATGTCTGTTAATAGCATAAATGTCCAAGAGCGCATCACTAAGGCAACGCCTTCATAATTGGTATTTGGCAAATTTCCATCTGTTTTTGATTGTTCAATAATTCTTTGAAAATTTACTAAGCCATCGTTGTAAAAAGATTTCCAAGTGTTATTATAAAAGGTAGGTGTAATTCCATAGTTATCACCTTCATTAGAATAAATATTGCGGGAAAGATATTGCATCCATAGCATCATTCCATCTATATTTAATCTTTCAAATCGAACGTTTCCTCCCCAATATCTGTCAACTGTTTTTTCAATTGCAAAAGGCAAAAGGTATTGCGGACTTATATTTGTGGGATTGTTTGGATCAGTATTTAGCTTATCAAAATCTCCGGTGCAAGAAAAAATACTCAATAGAAAAAATATAAGTATTAGTTGTTTTTTATTGTTATTCATGATAATGAAATTTTAGATGTTCAAAATGACTTTAGAATCCTAGATTTAAATTAACTCCTAAACTTCTTGAATTTGGTAATTCTCCATATGCAAAGCCTTGAGAATTTGCTCCAAATCTGTCCACTTCAGGGTCAATGTGAGGAGTATTTTTAAATAGGAATGCTACATTTCTTCCTACTAATGAAAACTTAGCACTTTGTATTTTCATTTTTTGAGTAATCTTTTCGGGAATTTTATATCCAAATGATAGCTCTCTTAATTTGACCCAAGATCCATCAAAAATTACAGCTTCATGGTATCTTCTAGGATTGTTAAAGGCATACAATGAGTTTCCAGCTACAATTACATCATTTGGCACATAGATAGGATTTTCTATTGTACCGATATTCATTACACCTTTGCCTATTACTCCTTCCTCTCTTCCTATGGCAGTTTCGGCGTATTGTCCTGTCCATCTTGCGGTTCCTGTGCCTTCGTCATAAAAATCTCCTCCAATTTTCGCATCAATTAATGCACTTAATACCAGTCTTTTAAAGGAGAATGTATTACTAAATCCTCCGGTCCATTTGGGCTGAACATTACCTAAAATTCTTGGTTTGCTATCTACAATGGGTAGGCCTCCGCTATAAACGGTTTGCCCATCTGGAGATTTTAAGAATCCAATTCCAAATAGAGAGCCATAAGATTCACCCACTTTTGCCATGGTAATTAATCCCCTTCTTTCTTGCAAAGTATAGGTATCTAGCCCTTCCGCTAATTCTACAACTAAGTTTCTGTTTCTTGCATAGTTTAATGCTACATCCCATTTAAATCCTGATTTTAAATCAATGGGTGTTCCAGAAAGAGAAATTTCAAAACCTTTGTTGTTTATTTCTCCTGCATTTAGAATTCTTTTATCGTATCCACTAGATTTTGAGATTTCAACTCCCAGAATCTGGTTTCTTGTAGATTGGTTATAATAAGTTAAGTCCAAACCAACTTTGTTCTTAAAAAATCTCAAATCCATTCCAAACTCCAGTCCAGTTGTTATTTCTGGCTTAAGCGTTGAATTAGCAATAGTAAGATTTTCAAAATATTGAGGAATGTTACTGTTCCACGAGCCCCCAGCTCTAAATGTTTGAGCTAATTGGTAAGGGTCGGCGTCATTTCCAACTTGCGCCCAAGATGCTCTAATCTTTCCAAAACTTAGAATAGTTTTAGGCAAAGAAATTAAATCAGTAATTACGGCACTTCCAGAAACTGACGGATAAAAATAAGAGCGATCTATAGAAGGTAATGTACTAGACCAGTCGTTTCTAGCGGTAACATCTAAAAATAATGCATTTTTATATCCTAATTGGGCCGAGCCGTACAAACTTTGAACTTGTGATTTAATAATAGAACTGGCGGCCGTATTTTGGCTAGGGTTTGAATTTCCAAGATTGTAAACACCATCCACTACTAGTTCGGCAACGTTAGTAAAATTTCTTTTGTAGTTATTTAATCTTTGAGCACCTCCCACTGATGCCACTACAGAAAATAATTTTCCAAACATGTTATCATAGGTTAATAAAAAATCATGGTTTGTTTCTTGACTTCTAAGGACTTCTTCAGAATATCTACCTGGAGTTTTGTTTCCATTTCTTACTCTTTCAAAGTTTACAATATTTATTCTCGTGTCTGTCCACATATCCGTACCCGTTCTAAATAATCCTTTTAAATGATCCGTGATTTTTAGATTTACGGCAATGTTTCCTAATATTCTATCTTTATCGTTACTGTTTGGCAACAGTTCATTTAAATAGAAGGGATTAGTGAAAAAGGTATGTTGCCAGTTTGGGGGGTCAGTATCTGGTAGTTTTCCAGCAACTGCGCGATTAATGTGAACGTCGGTGTAATCTCTCCAGTCTGCCAATTGATCCCAAGAAACGTGTCTATGAGCCCAAATGAATTGGTCTCCAGATGTAAAATTTCTATTTCCTCCAGATTTAATATATTCGCCTACTGTGGTAATTGAGAGAAAGTTGTTTAATTTGTAATTAGAATTTAGCTTAAAGTTATTCCTATTAAAATCATTAAACGCTGCAATACCTTTTTGTACTAAGTTTGAATATCCAAATCGAAAGCTTCCTTTTTCGTTTCCTCCAGAAAGGGCTACTGAATTAGTGGCAGTAGTTCCTGTATCCCAAAATTCATCCCAATTGTTGGGTTGAGGAGTCAATGGTGCAACGTCTTTTCCTGTCCACCATTGTCTAACTAGTCTACCATCAAGAGGTGCTCCCCAGCTTTCATCTGTTCCATCGGTTCCAGTTGTTTTGCCGGGCAAAACCAATCCATATGCAGCTGCATATGGATTATAAGCATCTGGTTGAATTGCTCCACTCCAACCGTCGGAGTACCAAGTTCTATATCCATTTCCTCCACCATAGGAATTTTGAAAATTAGGTTTTACCATAGGTCTTTCAACCGTATAATTTGAGTTAACTTCTATTCCAAGCCCTTTTGTGCCGGCTCCACTTTTGGTTGTTACTAAAATAACTCCATTGGCGGCCCTCGATCCATAAAGTGCTGCCGCATTTGGGCCTTTAAGTACTGACATCTCTTTTATATCATCAGGATTTAATTCAGATATTCCCCCTCCAAATTGTTTGTCGAATTGTTGCTGCATCGGAACACCATCCACTACTATTAATGGTTGATTGTTTCCTGAAACAGAAGAAGAACCTCTAATTTGAATTGTAGAACCACTCCCTGGGCCTCCGTTTGCACTAATTCTTACCCCAGCTACTTTTCCTGAAAGGGCGTTCACCACATTAGTTGAGCGAGATTCTGTCAAACTTTCGCCCTTTACTTCTTGTTGGGAAAACCCCAAAGACTTTTTTTCTCGAGTAATTCCCAATGCCGTTACCACTACTTCGCTTAATAGTTTAGAATCTGCTTCAAGTGATATGTCTAAAACTGATTGATTCCCAACTACTTTCTCCTGGCTTGTGAAACCAATCGCACTAAAAACTAAAATAGAGGAACTTAAAGGAACTTTTACTGAATACTTTCCTTGGGCATCTGTAATTGTTCCTAGGCTTGTACCTTTTACTAAAACTGAAACACCTGGAATAACTCC
>DAIQBE010000031.1:0-14031 GCA_036781325.1 Leadbetterella sp.
ATCGGAAGAGAACATAAAATAAAAATGATATTTTGAATGCTATTATTTATTTTCAATAACAAATCAGCCCCCACTTCACAAATATTGCTTATCGGTGTGATCTCACGCTAATTTTATGATACTATATTTATTTCATGAGTTTAAACTATTTTTAAAAAATCAGCAAAATCCAGCATCTCTATCATTAAAAAATCAACGATAATGTTAAAACTAACATTATTTGGCAAATAGTGCCTTTTTTATAAATTTTTGATTCTATTACACTAAAATTATCTCTAGACTCATTGGGGTTATAAGTCCTAACCTCAGAAGCACCCAAAGCTGTAAAAAGAGAATACCTTAGGCCCGCTGTGGCTGAAAATTTTGGTGAGAATTCATACTCATCATCAATATATGCAGCATATTCATTCGAAAATTCTTTGGGGGTTTCAATGTAATTTACACTAGTACTTTTACCAGGTTGTAAAGTACCTGGGCTTATTTGATAATTAGCAAAACTAATTCCTGTTTCAATTTTTTGTTTTTCATTTTGATAATTTAAAGTTGTCCGGGCTTGTTTTTGGTAAATATTTGATTCTAATCGCACTTTATTTTTATCTTTTGCCTCAATAGTGCCAATCGTAGGGTCATATTTTGCGTTGGTAAAACTGGTAAGGATGTCAAATTTTTTATTGATAAAATATACCCATTTTGCATTAAAATTCAGCGTTTTATGTTCAAAGAAAGTTGTTGTACCCACTACATTTGGTAAATTAGCCAGCAAATTTGTTTGGAAATAGTCATTGCTTCCGTAACCCATTAAAGTAATTGTGTTTTTTTTATTTATCTTCCATAATGTTTTTACTACCAGTTCAGAAAAAGTGGTTCGGACGCTATCAAAATTTTCAGAAAAAACGGGTAATAAAAAATCTGTAAATGCACCGCGAGCTGCAATGTAAATACCTATTTTATCTTTTATTACAGGTGTTTCTATCATTAATTTATTCGAAATCAAACTTATCCCTCCCACCATTTTAAAATTAGTTAGGTTGGGAGTTTTCATTGTAATGTCCAAAACTGCCGCGGCTCTTCCTCCATATCTTGCAGGGACATTGCCTTTGTATAGGTCTAAATTGCTAACCGCATCCGGTGGAATTACAGAAAATAGACCAAACATATGGGTGGGATTAAAGATTGGAGTGTCATCTAGTAAAATCAAATTTTGGTCTGTAGTTCCACCTCTAATGTTTACGCCGTTTGAGGCTTCTCCAACGCTAGAAACCCCAGGCAGCATTTGAATTCCCCTCAAAAAATCTACTTCTCCAAATGCGGCAGGTATTTTTTGAAGAGTTTTCATATTTATTTGATTAACTCCCAGAAGTGGTTTCTTTACATTTTGATCATACCCTTTTGAAGTTACCACAATTTGCTCTAATTCATTTTCTACCCTTTTCATATTAATGATTAGGTTCATGTCTTTGCTTGCTTCGGTGGTGTAAATCCAAAAAGGAACATATCCAACGTATTTAATAGAAATAGAATGACTGGCTTTGGTCATCACTATGCGAAATTTGCCCTCCTCATTTGATTTTTCTGCCCATTGGTTTTTTCTAAAATCTACCACTATGTTTGCACCTTTTATTGGTTCTTTTGTAAGTGAATCTAGTAAAATACCGGTAACAATAACAGTTTGAGCCAAACTAGAAGCTCTGCCCACAAAAAGAGTTAATATGATTGAAAAATATAGTATTTTTTTCATAGATTTTTTGGGCGTTATCGAATTCCAAATTGCCATCCTTTGGGTGAATTAGGTGTTCTAAAAAGAGATGATTTGCAAATTGCCAAAGGAATGCTAGGCCGTATAATAGATGGGGCTTCTAATATGTAATCTCTCTTATTTTTGTACCGAAAAATTCCATTGGGTTGTGCTCCTCTTGTGTTTTTTCTTCCCATCATATACCTTATTTCTTCTTTTGCAGAAGCTGTAAAATACCCTAAAATTAGCTGTGAAGGATCATTTTTATTAATAATATTGCCTTTTATGGGAGCAGGTGGGGTATCGGCTAAAGTTCCTGTATTAATAGATTGGTCTTGTAAAAGCTTTAGATATCGATATGCGTTTGGGTTCAATGAAAACTGCTCTACAACTACTAAGCAAGGGTTTGATTGAAACAGTGGAATTTGTGCAACTAATTTGTTTTTTTGGGGTAAACCATTCGTATAGATATCTGAAAATATATCAAGATTAACACCTAAAAATATGTCCCAACAAAATGAATCGCATTCATAATCAAAAAAAGCATTGCTTTCTAAATTTTGATCTGGCTTGCATTCTCCAGAAGGCCCAAGATTTGATTGACTTCTGAAATATCGGCCTTGCTTACATGTTTCGCAAATGTTTTGTATTTCAAAAGATGTCCATTTCCAGCGATAAAAGTTTTTTTCATTGGCGGGGTCTTCAAAATCAATAAAGACATCATTGGTTGGAATTTTTCCCCCATCTGCTAATTTATCTTTAATACCTGTGCTATTAAAGGTATCGTATATTTTATCAATTGTGCTGACGGTAGACATCCTCTCATTGGAGGACTCAAAGACGGAGCCTTTTGCGTTTTCAAAAACTAGTTTGTAGGTATTTCCTATTTTTCCTACAAAATCTAATGGCATTTGGTAGTATCCTGGTTCAATTTCCACCAAATCAAAAGTTTTATTATCGTTTTCAATGACTTTTACCTTAGCTTTTGAAACGGGTCTTATATCATTAGGTTTTGGTGAAATCGTTGAAGTAAACTGAGAACTTTTAAAGTTTGAGGTTTCGTTGGTTTCAAAAATTGAAATAATGGGTCTTTCTTCGGTGTTGGTTATTGTCCCATCCACTATCAAATATGATTTGGATCCCTCCACTTCAACTTTGTATGGGTCTATACAGGAAATAAAAAAGAAAAGACTTGTAACTACACAAAGTGCAAGCAAATTGATTTTTGCCTCTTTTGATATCATAGGTGAAAGTTTTAACAAATATACATTTTTAAAAAGAAAGACGACAAAAATAGAATCCTTGATTTGTCTTTTTGTTTTGACTACCCTATTTTATCCATAAAAACGATGATTAAAATCGAAAACAATTATATTTCACTGGAAATGGATTCCAATTCTCCATCAAAGACAGTTAGTAAACAATTTGATGAAAACTTCAATTATTCGTGAAGAAAAGGCGATTTAGAAAGTTTCTTTCTTCAAAATTTCTATTGAGTTTAATGACAATTTGAAAAGGTAGAATTTACAAGAATATACAAAACCTTAAAAAGGATAAAGTTGAAGTATTTACCAAAGGTATAGTTTTAGTATTTGGAAATGGTACATTGAAATTTAAAGAATTTCTAGCCCAATAGAAGAATAAGAAAAATAGTGTTGATGCCAATATTGTTAGTTAAAAACTGTAAATAGTTTTGATGAACATATCTATCAACTATACGACTATATTGGAAATTCCTTCTTGTTTTATTCTGTTTGTAAATTGTTTTTATACATAACTATAAAAGAAGATGATTTTCAAACCCTTTTAGGAAATAAATTTCAAAACATCTTTAAAAGAATGTCCAGATAGATTACAAAAAAAGCCCCAATTCAATTGAGGCTTTATATGTTTTTTGAAAATTCAACTTGAAAAATTATCCAATTTGAATTCTTTTGAAAGAAGATATTTTTAAGCCTTTTACAGTTTTTTCTAAAAGCTGTGAAATAGTTACCGAATTATCTTTTACAAATTCTTGATTTAACAAAGTAGAATCTTTGTAGAATTTATTCAGTTTACCCATAGCAATTTTTTCTAACATGGCTTCTGGCTTTCCTTCCTGGCGTGCCTGATCTTTTCCAATTTCAATTTCTTTTTCAACTACAGCAGGGTCTACATCATCTTTATCTAAACCCACTGGTTTCATAGCTACAATTTGCATTGCTATATCTTTTCCAAGGTCTGTTACATCCACACCGCCTGTGTTTTCAAACGCTACCAAGGCAGCTGCTTTTTGATTACTATGAATGTAGGCTACTACTTGCTCGCCTTCTATATGAGCATAAGTGGTTACTACCAACTTCTCCCCAATTTTTCCAACGAGTTCAGTAATGTTTTCTTGTACAGATTGTCCGTTTTCCATTGTTAGAGACAAAAGTGTTTCGGCGTCTTTTGCATGATGTTTTACACCTGTTTGAAGAATTGTATTTGCTAAAGCCTTAAAATCATCAACTTTAGATACAGGTTCTGTTTCACATGCAAAGGCTAAAACTTTAGCACTTTTTTTGCTATCACTTACATCTACTAGTATCATTCCCTCTGAAGTTTCATTATCGGCACGTTTAGCAGCAACTTTCTGTCCTGCTTTACGTAAAATTGCTACCGCTTCATCAAAATCTCCTTCAGCTTCTGTAAGAGCTTTCTTACAGTCCATCATTCCAGACCCAGTTAATTGACGCAATTTGTTTACGTCAGCAGCTGTAATATTCATTTTGTATTATTTTTTTGTTAAATTTCTATTTTCTTTTTATAAAACGAACAGCCCAAAGCTATGCTTCGGGCTATTCTTATCTTTTATTCGAAGCGATTTAATATTAAGCTTCTGTTTCTACAGCCGAAGCATCTGCCTCTGGAGCAGCTGTTTCTGTTTCAATAGGAGTTTCAACAACAGTTTCTGCTTCTTCAATCGCAACATTTTGTGTTACTTCTTCTTCAGCTTCACCGCCTACTTTTACTCTTCTTCTTTTTCCGTCAGCTGGAGCAACTTCTTCACTTCTATTTACAACTTCTCTTGCGGTATCTACTGCTCTTTTTGCATCTTCTTCTTCTTGAAGCGCTGCACTTTCTTTATCAGTCTTTCTGTCCATAATGCCCTCTTCAATCGCCTTGCCAATAGCCAAAGTTATTAAAGATATAGATTTGTATGCATCGTCATTTGAAGGAATTGCAAAATCTACAATCTCAGGATTTGAATTAGTGTCGCACATCGCTAGTACAGGAATGCCTAAACGTTTTGCTTCTGCAATTGCAAGATGTTCCCTTTTAATATCTACAACAAAAATAGCAGCTGGAAGTCTAGATAAATCAGCTACACCACCCAACAAACGTTCCAACTTGATTTTTTCACGACTAAGCATCAATTTTTCACGCTTCGCAATGTTTCCAGCTGTAGCTTCGTCAGTGAGCATTTTATCAATGTTGTTCATTTTTTTCAGCGATTTTTTAATCGTTGAAAAATTAGTCAACATTCCTCCTAACCATCTTTCTGTAACAAAAGGCATTTTAAGTCTTTTTGCTTCTTCGGATACAATTTCTTGCGCTTGTTTTTTGGTTGCAACAAACATTATTTTTCTGCCTGAGCGCACTACACTTTTAACAAATGCTTGAGCTTGTGCTAGACCTTCCAAAGATTGGTTAAGATCAATAATGTGAATACCATTTTTCTCCATAAAAATGTATGGAGCCATTCTTGGATCCCATTTACGGGTCAAGTGACCGAAATGCACACCTGCATCTAAAAGGTCTTTGTACTGAATTTGTGCCATTAAGCTTGTTTAAATGATAATAAATAATTAATTAAATACGCAGCACAGAACATCGGGCACGATAAGATCTGTCTGGACTTTATAATTGAAAAATCCGAAAATTTGAATTCTTATTTTAAACTGAATAAGCTTATTTTTATGAATCCAAATTTTCAAATTTAAACGATTAACGTTTCGAGAATTGGAATCTCTTACGAGCTTTTCTACGGCCGTATTTTTTACGCTCAACCATACGAGAATCACGAGTTAAGAATCCTTCTTTTTTTAATGGAGGCCTGTTTTCTATATCTGATTCGCAAAGTGCACGAGCAATTGCCATTCTAATAGCTTCAGCTTGTCCGGCTATTCCACCACCTCTTACATTTACTTTTAGGTCAAACTTACCAGTAGCGTTTACTACTCCAAAAGGTTGGTTTAAAATAATTTGTAATACTTCGGTTGGGAAATAGTTTTTGAACTCACGACCATTTATAGTAACCTCGCCATTCCCAGCTTTCATATATATACGGGCAACGGCTGTTTTTCTTCTACCTACGGTGTTGATTACCTGCATTGTATCTTTAAAATTTTAGCGTTAATATATTAAAGTTCGATTGTTGTTGGTTGTTGAGCTTGATGAGGATGCTCGGAGCCCTCATACACAAATAGATTTGTATACAATTTGCTGCCTAAACGATTTTTAGGTAACATACCTTTGATCGCCATTTCTAGCACTCTTCTACCATCTTTTGCCATTAACTCTCTAGGAGTAGCAAAACGCTGTCCACCCGGGTGACCCGTATGACGGATATATACTTTATCAGTCATTTTTTTGCCAGTCAAACGAACTTTCTCGGCGTTGATAACAATGACGTTATCACCACAGTCTGAATTAGGTGTGAAGTAAACTTTATCTTTACCTCTTAAAATATTTACAATTTGACTCGAAAGACGTCCCAACACTTTGTTGTTAGCATCTATCACTACCCATTTTTTCTCTACAGATTGGCGATTAGCCGATATTGTCCTGTAACTTAATTGATCCACGATTACAAATTTTATAAATTAATTAATCAATTTCTTGACTATAATTTGAGAGCTTTACCCATTCAGCTTTTTCTCAAAATATAATCTTTTTAATTATAAGATGCTAATTTTAAGCACTTAAAGCAAGCCGGAAACCTCGCTTTTCAAATAATTCGCTTTGCTATTTTGGTGCGGGCAGCACCAATGTAGCTGTATTTGGGGCTGCAAAGATAAAAATAATATTTAATAAATCAAATCTGAGTAATAAATTTTGTATTTTAAATCAAGGATTTATGCCATAATCAATTATTTTAGGTAAAATTGATCTGCGTCTTTGTAGAATGGGAGTTTTAATCTGAACTTTCTAAGTTTTTCATAGTCTAAAGAAAAAGTTAAAATTTCATTTTTTTCTTCTGCATTTAATAATTCATTTCCTTCGTAATCTATGATTAATGATTGGCCATTATATTCCAATTGATTCCCGTCAGTTCCTATTCTGTTAACGCCAATTACATAACATTGATTTTCAATGGCTCGAGCTTTTAAAAGTGTTTTCCATGCTAATATTCTTGTTTTAGGCCAAGAAGCAACAAAAATCAGGAGATCTACTTCCGTATTTCTGCACCAAACGGGGAATCTTAAATCATAACATATGAAAGGCTGTATTTCCCAATTATTTATTGAAAACACTAATTTTTCAGTTCCAGCAGTGAAGCATTCATTTTCTTTTCCTAAAGCAAAAAGATGTTTTTTGTTGTAAATCAAAGTTTCAGATTTTGAATTTACAATTAGTGCCCTATTGTATTTAAGTTTTTGCTCTATAATTGCTAGACTTCCAACAAGGGAAGTATTATATTGAGCGGCAATTTGTTTCATCCATTTGTGTGTTGTAGCATTCATTGGCTCTGAAACTTCCATAGAAAAGCCAGTATTGAATAACTCTGGGAAAATTATCAAATCGGTTGCTTGATTTATTTCAGAGGCAATTTTTTCTTCTAAATGACTAAGATTCGCAGTAACATTCTCCCAATATTGAGTGGTTTGAACTAAACTAATTGTGAGATTTTTACTCATTTTAAAAAAAAACTTTGCAAATTTTATATTAAGCAAATTTCATTCTATAATCGGCGTCTACAATTCCTTTTTGAATTTGTCCCAATCGTTTTTTTAACATTTGCTTTTTTAAAGGGGCTAAATAGTCTGTAAATAAAACTCCTTCTAAATGATCATACTCATGTTGAATAATTCTTGCTGCTAATCCTGAAAATTCTTCAATATGCTCTATCCAATCAATGTCGAAATACTTAATTCTTATTGTTTCAGATCTAAATACATCGGCTCTTATTCCGGGAATACTTAAGCAGCCTTCTTCATATGGCCATTTTTCCCCTTTTTCTTCCAATATTTTAGCATTTATAAAAGTTTTTTTGAAATCAATTAAAGATGGATCAATGTCTGCTTCTGTTTCTGCACCTTTATTAATAGGTGAGCCGTCAACAACAAAAATTCTATAGGCTAAACCCACTTGTGGACCGGCTAGACCCACACCTGAGGCTGCATACATGGTTTCAAACATATCTTCGGAGATTCTTTTAATATCTATTTCTCCTTGTTTAATGTTTTCACTTACCTTTCTTAACACTTGAGCCCCGTAGGCTACTATAGGATATATCATCTCTGAACAATTCTTTTTTTTTCTTAAAATTTAATTAAGCAACAGGTAAACCAGCTTTATTTAATTTTGATTGATTTTTAAAAATGTTTAAATCTGCCTGAACCATTTCTTGAACTAACGCTGCCAAATCATATTTCGGTTCCCATCCTAATTTAGTTTTTGATTTAGTTGGATCTCCGATTAATAATTCTACCTCGGTAGGCCTATAATAAACTGGATCTACTGCCAATACTTTTTTGCCTATTGGTAGTTGAAATTCATTTTTTGAGCAGGAAACAACAAACGCTTCCTCATTTTCTTCTTGACCTTTAAATGAAATAGTGATTCCAACCTCTTCAAAAGCTAATTTAACGAAATCTCTTACTGTTGTTGTTATTCCTGTAGCAATAACATAATCTTCTGCAACCTCTTGTTGTAATATGAGCCACATGGCCTCTATGTAATCTTTTGCATGACCCCAATCTCTTTTTGCGTCTAGATTCCCCAAAAACAGGCAGTCTTTTTGGCCAAGGGCAATTTGAGCTACCGCCCTAGTTATTTTTCGAGTAACAAAGGTTTCACCTCTAAGTGGTGACTCGTGGTTAAATAAAATACCATTGCAGGCAAACATGTTATAGGCTTCACGATAATTTACTGTAATCCAATACCCGTATAGTTTGGCTACAGCATAAGGAGATCTAGGATAAAATGGAGTAGTTTCAGATTGTGGTACTTCCTGCACTAAACCGTAGAGTTCAGAAGTAGAGGCTTGGTAAATTCTACATTTTTCGGTTAAACCTAAAAGCCTAACGGCTTCTAAAATTCGAAGTGTTCCTATTCCGTCTACATTGGCAGTATATTCGGGTTCGTCAAAACTTACTTTTACATGAGACATAGCCCCCAAATTATAAATTTCGTCGGGCTGAACTTCTTGAATAATTCGGATAATGTTTGTTGAATCACTTAAATCGCCATAATGTAAAATGAATTTTACATTGGTTTCATGTAAATCTTTGTAGAGGTGGTCAATTCTATCAGTATTAAATAAGGATGCTCTTCTTTTTATTCCGTGAACTTCGTAGCCTTTGTTTAATAAAAATTCTGCCAAATAGGCTCCATCTTGTCCGGTTACTCCAGTTAAAAGTGCTTTTTTCATTTTACTTCCAGTGCTTTTTTTATATTTATTTTATCACTAATAATTCGCATGGTCTGGAACCTAGCATTTAATGAATTAAACTGTTTTTCTGCATCATTTCTATTCAAAAAATCTCCTACTTTTATTCGATAAGTAGGTTGACTGTAAGATTCATACAGTTCAAGATCGGAATGAAATCGAAATAAATAGGATTTTACATTTTCAAATTCTTGTTTGTTATTTCCTGAAAAGACCTGTATTCTATATCCTTGTCCCTCTGTGATTTGACTATTTAAGTTTGCAATTTGCTTTAAAATATCATTTACGGCTTGCGTGTCACTCAAAACCGTGGTTTCATTAACTTCTTTTTTGTCATCAATCTTTAAAGTCGACGAATTAATAATTTGAGGCTTTTCTAAAGGTTCAATTTTTTCATATTTAGGTCGAAAAACCGTCAAATCTTCTGAATATTCAGCTATTTTTTCTGAATTTTTATTAACTTTTCCACTACTTATTTTTTTAGAGCAACCTAAATTAAGCAGGGACAGAAATAGTAACAAAAGTCTTAATTTCATTTCAGAAGGAAATATAACTACTGCAAAATTAGTAAAAATACCTAAGGATAAAAAAAATGTAATAATAAATCAGTTTGATTAACTACAATAGAAAAAGACATTCGAGAAGCTCAAATGCCTTTCTAGGACGAAAATACTTTAACCTATGGTAAATAATCTTCCGAAGAAGATTCATGCCTTAATCCTTTCAAAAAGGAGCATATACAAATTTAAATAAAAAATTTATTAATGCAAGTTTAATTTGAAAATAGGTCAAAATAGTATTATTATTCTCTGATATATCTTTCAAAAAATTCATAAATTCTTAGAATCCTATCGATTCTTTGTCGAATGTTGCCTGTTCTTGAAAGTTCATGTGTAGCTCCTGGCATTCTAACATATTCCACATCTTTGCCCAAATACTTTAAACTTTTAAACATCATTTCTGATTGAATTACTCCCGTTCTTAGATCATTTTCACCATGTTTAATTAATAAAGGGGTTTTAATTTTATCTACAAAAGTATATGGAGAATTTGCAATAATTTTGGTTTTTGATTCTTCCTCCCAAGGTAATCCAAAATAATTAGGAGTAAGTCTCCAAGCATTTCCTTCCCCCATAAAAGTAGTAAGGTCATACACACCTCTTTGGGCAAAAGCTGCCTTAAATCTATGGTCATGAGCAATAATCCATGCTGTCAAATAACCAGCATAAGAGCCTCCAGTAATTACTAGTTTTGAAGTATCTACCCAAGATTCTTTTTGAATTGTGCTAAATGCTCCTAAAGCGTCTTCTTGTGGACCGGGGCCCCAATTTCTATAATTAGAAAACTGAAATTCTTTTCCGTATCCTCCCGATCCTCTTTGATTAGGGTATACTATTCCATAACCTTGAGCAGTGAAATATTGAAATTCGTGCCACATAGAAGCTTCTCCAGGCCCCCACATGGCGGTTGGCCCACCATGTAATTGTAATAATAATGGATACTTTTTACCTGTTTCAAAATTGGTAGGCTTCATGACCCAATACTCAATTTTTTGCCCTACGGAATTGATAAATATCTTTTTTTCTGGGAAACTTAACTTTTTGTTTTTTAGCCATTCTGTATTTAATGCAGATATTTGTTCTGTGGTTTGAAAATTTTGACTAGCTAAAAACAGCTCATGTGGGTTTTTTATGTCATTTTTTGCATATAGAATTTTATTGGATTGTATCAGACTAAAGTGGGTTATTCCAGATTCTAGATCACTTAATTTTTCGATTTTGGATGTTGCCATGTCCATTTTATAAAGAGGTACGCCTCCGTTGGTGCCAGCCGTAAAATATAAAGATTTTGAATCTTCAGACCAAGTGTAATTGCTTGCACTCCTATCAAAATCAACCACTTTGAGCTTACTGTTATTTAAGTTTAGAATCGCAGTTTCACCATAAGAAAGCCCGTTTATTTGATTGAAGTTTAAAACTATTGTTTTGTTATCTGGCGAAATAGAAAGGCTTGAGAAGCTTTTACCATTCTCTTGATAAAGGGTTTCTTGTTGCTTTGTTACTAAATCCAAGCTAATAATTTTATTTTCAAGGGCCCTATCGGGATGTTCCTTTGTGTCTTTGGCAGTAGTAGCAATTATTGATTTTCCATCAGGGCTTATTAGAAAGTTTAGGTAAGAAGAATATCCTTTTGTTATTTGGATTTCTTTAGCTCCTTCTTTAAGCTCTTTGGAATAAATATGAGTAAATTTTATTTCTGGCTCTACCGTAGCCTCTCCTTGAAAATTAAGCCTATTTATTACCTTAGCTTTTTTGTCTTTTACATCTTTTTCTAAATAAGCCCTAATTTCATTTAGATTTCCGTCAGGATTGGCTTTCGCTTTATTATTTAGAAAGGCAGAATTTTTTAAACCTGGTTTTTCTAATGACCACAAGGGCAATTCTTTATTTGTGTTTAATAAAGAATCAGAAAGTAAATCATTAAAGCCAATTACTGAATTAAAGAAAAGTGTTTTTCCATCCATACTAAATGCAGGATTTGATGCTCCATATTTTGCATTTGTAACTTGCTGTGCTTCTCCACCATCAAGGGGCAAAATGAATATCTGAGATTTTTCATTTATTGACCTGACAAAAGCAACCGAGTTTCCGTCAGGAGAAAAAACTGGCTGACTTGAGCTTTCTTTTCCCCTTGTAAGGGATTTGTGTATTTTTGGGTTTTGAGTATCTATTAAATATAATTGTGTATTGTAGTCATATTCTAATGGTTTTTCGGGTGTTTCAATACTTGTTTTCAGGGCATAAACTACCATTTTCCCATCTTTTGAAGTCTCCAATGAAACTACATTTTTTATTTTCGTTAGGTCTGTTACGAGTATTTTTTCATTTTGGGCTATGACAAAATTTGAGATAAGTAAAAGAAAAAGAATTTTTCGCATTAGTTTATTGTATTTAATCTATGGTGAAAGGAAATTTAAATTTAGAGTAAAAAAATGAAAATTAAAATAGATATTGTTTCAGATGTAGCTTGTCCTTGGTGTTATGTAGGAAAGCAACGATTAGAAAAGGCATTATCTTTTGTGCCAGAAATAGATGTAGATGTCACTTGGCAGCCGTTTCAACTTGACCCAAGTGTACCATTAGAAGGGAGAGAATTGAAGCCTTATTATGCGGCGAAGTTTGGCAGTAAAGAAAAAGTTCAGGAGATTTTCGAACATATGGAAAATATCGGAAAGACGGTTGGGATAGCATTCGATTTCAATAAAATGGAACGAACTATGAATACCCTTCCTCTTCATATGCTTATGTGGGAAGCAGAAAAAGAAGGGTTTAAGTCACAACTTAAAGAACGATTTTTCAAGGCCTATTTTGAAGATGCAATTGATTTAAGCAAAACAGAAAATCTAATTCGTATTCTTTCCGAATTTAATTGGAATTCTGAAAAAGTGCTGGAAGTATTGTCGAATTCAGAAATATTAGAGGAAGTTAAAAACAAGATTTCTTATTTTCAGGCCAGAGGAGTTCGGTCGGTTCCATTTTTTATTTTTAATGAGAAATATGGCATTAGCGGTGCTCAAGAACCTCAAGTTTTAGCCGATACACTTCGTAAAATACAACAAGAAATGGAGGCTGACGAAACAATAAATTCCAGTTTAAGTTGTGATTTGGAAGGAGAAGAATGTCTTTGAATTAATATAAGTGAAACTGTATTAGCCTAAGTTGTTTGATTTTGTAATATTATTTCAATCGCTTTAGGAAAGCATATTTCAATAAAAGGATTCAAGTTTTATGGTTTGTTAATATTTGGTTTCTAAAAAGAAGTCCTATGGCCAACATTAATTGTTACAAAGCTTTATCAGAAACTCTTTCTAAATCAAATAAATCGTTGAGTACGTCAATAAGTGTATCGGCTTGGCCGCGTTTGCAGGCAGCTTTGAGTTGAAGTACCGGCAGTTTTATGATTTTTTGCATCATGCTGGCAGTAATTTTTTCCATTTTCTCTACTTCTTCCTCACTCATTGTTTTTGTGTAGCGAGCCATTTCTTCTTTTCGAATGAGCTCCAAAGCATTTTTGAGCTTTTGAATAGTGGGAGAAACTAATAGCTCTTTGGCCCAATTTTCAACTTCGTAAACCATTTCCTGAATAATGGCTTTTACCGCAGGAATTGCCTCTGAGCGCTTATTGAGTGCCTCATTAGTGCGTTTTTGTATTTCATCTAAACCATATAATACTACGCCTGGTAATTGCTCTACCTCTACTTGAATGCTTCTTGGAACAGAAAGGTCAAAAAGATATAGAATAGAATTTCTTTTTTTGGTTTTTAATAAATTAGAATCAATAATAGCCTTTTCTGCTCTTATGGAAGAAATTACCACATCATAGCTAGAGATTGATTCTGAAAGCACTTCAAAATTGAGCACCTTTGCATTATAATTAGGGGCTAAGGTTTGAGCTTTTTCTAAAGTTCTGTTACAAATGGTTATGTTTTTATATCCTTTTTCGAAAATTGTTTTAGTTACGTCTTCCCCTATATCTCCTAAACCCAAAACCAAGATTTTTGGATTCGATAACATGGGAAGAAAACTTTCCATTAAATCTACGGTGACATAAGACGTAGAGGCTGCTCCGTCTCTAAAACCAGTTTCTTGTACAATACGTT
>DAIQBE010000032.1:0-13749 GCA_036781325.1 Leadbetterella sp.
AATTCTTCCTACATACCTAAGTATTCTACTTTTATCAAAAACGAATGCATGTGGAGTAGTAGTTGGTCCATAAGCCGTGGTTACCTCCTGTGTTCCGCCATCATATAAATAAGGAAAATTGTATGATTTATCTTTCGCTCTTATTTTCATTTCTTCAAAACTATCATTAAGATCCGAATAACCCAACTCATCAAATCTTACCGCTCTATCCGCATTTGGGCTTATTACCACCACTTGGACTCCTTCTTTTTTATATTTATTTTGAATGGCGATTATCCTGTCTTCATAAGCCTGGGCTGTTGGACAATGATTGCATGAAAAAATTATTACTAATAATCTTGAAGATTTCCAGCTATCTAAAGTATAAAATTTACCGTCGATGCCTTTCAAAGAAAAATTGGGAGCTTTTGATCCTATGCTTAAAGTTGGAGAGTCTTCTGCTTTCGCATTCGTAAAAATAAGAACAATCAAAGAAAGCAATAGTATTAATTTTCTCATAATTAAGGTCTTAATTTATAAATCAAATTTAAGAAAATATTGAAAGAAACAGTAATAAATATTTACTTTTGCAAAAAAAATACTTTTGAATACTTCTCTAAACATCAAAGAAAACAAAACTGCAATTTCCTGGATACTTCTTATTTTTCTTGCTTTATGTTGGGGTTTTTCATTTATTTTAGTAAAAAAAGTCGTTACCCATTTTTCAGCTCTGGAATTAGGAGCCGGAAGGATTTTTATTGCAAGTCTAGCTTTATTTCCATGGGCTATTAAATATTATAAGCAATTTCCAAAAGATAATATCAAATCTTTGGCTTTGTCTGGCTTGTTGGGATATTTAATTCCTGCGGTAATTTTTGGCTTTGTAGGAAGCAGATTAAATAGCTCATTATCAGGAACATTAAACTCCACAACCCCTCTCTTCGTTCTAATAATTGGAGCCCTATTTTTTGGTAAAAAAATTGAAAATTTTCAAATTTTTGGATTACTTATCGCATTTATAGGTAGTTTAATGTTGATTTTAAGTGGTGGAAACAACCAATTGAACTTTAATAATCCTTACGTAATTATTGTCGTGATGGCTACAATAATGTACGGTATAAATGTAAATATTATCGGAAAATATCTTTCAGAAGTAAAACCGATTATTATAAGTGCATATTCCTTATTATTTGTAGGTATCATTTCATTTGTTTGTCTTTTATTTACAGATTTTTTCACAAAAATATTTCTTCCTGAAAATTTAGAATTATTACTTTATTTTTTTATTTTAGGTGCTATTAACTCTGGCTTAGCGGCCGTTTTATTTAATTATATTTTACAAATTTCGAGTCCAGTGTTTGCATCTTCTGTTACTTATCTTATTCCAGTTGTTGCTACTTTAGCCGGATTGTTTGATGGAGAAAAAATTGGATTATGGTATTATTTGGGTATGGCTTTTATTCTAGTTGGCATTTACCTTCTTAATAAAAAAGCAAAAATTGCTACCATAAAGGATTAATATTTTTCATTTTTTCAGATTATATTTGCATAAAATCATAATACATGTCATTAACATATACGCGTATACTTCTTAAACTAAGTGGGGAAGCCTTAAATGGTGGAGATAAAAGCCAAATAATCAACTCCGATATTTTAGAACAATATGCAAAAGAAATTAAAACCGTAGTGGATTTGGGGGTAGAAGTCGCAATTGTGATTGGAGGTGGAAATATTTTTAGAGGTGCATCTTTAAAATCAGGAATTGATAGATCTCAAGGCGATTATATGGGGATGTTGGCTACGGTAATTAATGGAATTGCAATCCAAAGTGCTTTAGAAGCTGAGGGTATGAAAACACGATTACTTTCAGCAATAAAAATGGAGCAAATTGCAGAACCATTTATTAGAAGAAGAGCAATTAGACATTTAGAGAAAGGTAGAATCGTAATTTTTGGTGCAGGAACTGGAAACCCATATTTTTCAACCGATTCAGGCGGGGCTTTAAGAGCAGTTGAAATAGATGCTAATGTTTTGTTAAAGGGAACCAATGTGGATGGCGTTTATAACGATGACCCACGAAAAAACCCTGAGGCAACAAAATTTGATGAAATTTCGTTTGACGATGTGATTAGCAAAGGTTTAAAAGTAATGGACATGACTGCTTTTACCCTGTGCAAAGAAAATAAATTGCCAATTATAGTTTTTGATATGAACAAATCTGGAAATTTATTAAAGCTTGTACAAGGAGAAAGAATTGGAACATTGGTAAAATAAAATTAAAAAAAATATTGCGTTAATTGTATAATGGAAGAAATTGATTTATTATTAGATATGGCTCAAGACGGGATGGAAAGAGCCTTGAAACATACACAAATAGAACTTTCAAAAATTAGAGCCGGTAAAGCCAATGCTAACATGCTAGACGGAATTATGATTGATTATTATGGAGTAATGACCCCTATAACTCAGGTTTCCTCTATTACGACTCCTGATGCACGATCTATCCAATTAAAACCATTTGAAAGAAAAATAATTAATGATATTGAACGAGCAATAATCAATTCAAATATTGGTTTAAACCCGTCAAACGATGGAGATACTATTCGTTTAAATATTCCGCCACTGACTGAAGAACGTAGAAGAGATTTGGTAAAAAAGGTTAAAGCTGAAATTGAAATAGCAAAAGTAAACGTCAGAAAAGTAAGGCAAGAAACAAACGACGACTTAAGAAAACTTAAAAATGATGGGGTATCCGAAGATGCAATAAAAATTGGAGAGGAAAAAGTACAAAAAATTACCAACCAATTTATAGATAAAATTGACCAGATGTTTTCTGCTAAAGAGGCTGATATTATGAATGTTTAAATATATTAACATTAAAACAATAAGCCCATTTTTATAAAAAAATTGGGCTTTTTTTATTATCATGAAAAATTTAATTACTGTATTACTAATTTTATCTTTTCAAACCTCTTTCTCTCAAGAATCCGGAGGAGAGTGGTGTGCTTCAAATAAGCAAAGAGCCTTTAAAGAAATGAATAAAAAAGCCAGAGTTGCATACCCTGGAGACAACCTAATTGACGTAAATTTTCATAAAATCGATTTAAAAATTGATTTCGATAAAAAGTATATTATCGGAATAGTAAATACTACATTTTCGGCAAATGCAAGTATTAGCAAATGCTTTTTTGATTTAACGACCGCATTAAAAGTAGATTCGATAAAATCAGGAAATCAAAAGCTAAATTTTATTCATACAAACAATAAAGTGGAAATACAACTTGGGAAAACGATAAATTTAAAAGAAAAATATAGCTTACAGATTTTTTATCAAGGGCTTCCTCCTACCACAAGTTTTGGAAGTTTTTCGTTTTCAACACATGGAACTGCCAAATCTCCAGTAGTATGGTCATTAAGTGAGCCGTACGGGGCACCCGATTGGTGGCCTTGTAAAGACGATCTTTTAGACAAAGTAGATAGCTCTGAAGTATGGATAACATTGCCTTCCAGTTTTGTTTCCGTATCAAATGGTATTTTGAAAGAAACTAATACAAATCAAAATGGAACAAAGACCTATAAATGGAAAAACTCTTATCCTATAGCCCATTATTTAATATCAATAGCTTGCTCCAATTATTCAACATATCATTCAGAATTTGACTATAAAGGCAAAAAAATGCCCATCGAAAACTATATATATCCGGAAGTTTTGACGGCAGCCAACAAAACACAATTGGATAAAACAGGGGAAATGATAAAGTTTTTTACAGACACTTTTGGAGAATATCCTTTTATTAAAGAAAAATACGGCCATGCCATGTGCAATTTTGGTGGAGGCATGGAGCATCAAACCATAAGCTCAATGGGTGCTTTTTCGGAGAGCTTAATAGCACATGAGCTGGCTCATCAGTGGTTTGGAGACAAAATAACGTGTAAGACCTGGGCCGACATATTCGTAAATGAAGCATTTGCATCCTATTCTGAGGCTCTTTATGATGAATACAAATATGGAAAAGATAGGTATTTAACCACAATTAATGGCCATGTTACCAGAGCAAAAAAAACTACAGAGTCGGTATATATATCTAAACCTGAAAATGAAAATTTAATTTTTGACTATTCCCTCACCTACGGAAAAGGTGCGGTAGTTTTGCATATGCTGCGTGGTGTACTTGGAGATAATCTTTTTTTTAAATCATTAAAAGATTACATGGCGTCTTCCTTTGCATACAAAGCTGCAAGCATAGATGATTTTAGAAAAATAGCAGAAGTGACCTCAAGCAAAGACCTAAAATACTTTTTTGATGAATGGGTTTATGGAACAAATTACCCAAAATTTAATTTTTCTTGGGCTAATATTAGCTCAAATTCAATCAAATTAAGTATAGATCAACAAAAGTTGACCACTACACCAAATTTATTTAAAATGCCTGTACAATTGAAAATTAGTTTTGAAAATGGCAAAGATTCCTTAATTAGTGTATTTGTCGATAATTTATCCAATACGTATATTGTAGAAAAACTGAGTTCAAAAGTGTCTAAAATTACTTTTGACCCTAATAGTTATATTATGAAGGACTTAGTAGAAAGCAACTTGGTAACTGGAAATGAGCCTGCTTTTTTAAATAATTTTGTTTTTCCAAATCCAGCTGATGAATACCTTGAATATCAGATAATTGACCAAAATATAAAACAAATACAAATCTATAATTTAGAAGGAAAACTATTTAAAATTTTAAGAACAGAAGATGCTAAAATTGGATTAAATAACTTACCTTCAGGCAAATACATAATTAAACTACATACTGCCACAGGCACTACTACCCAAACATTTGTAAAAAAATAATTAAATCATATTTTTACGCAATTCAAATTTTTGGAAAAATGTCTTAAAAAATGAATCTTCAGATTTATAAAAACATCAGATTCATATTAGGAATGCAAATTTTTATCTCTTCAAAATTGGATTCAAATTGCAAATCTATTTGTTAATAGTGGCATAACAATTAGGTAATTTTGGAATGGTAGATTTGCTTCATGAATATACTACAAAACGAAAAAAATAATTTCTTCTTTGAACTTCAAAAGGATAACTATTGTACAATAAAATCTAAAAAGGAAGATTGGAAAGAAGTTGAAATTCCATTAACACTTAATGATTTAGATTTTAGAGATTATGAAGAAACTGAATTTGAAAGAATTGAAGATAAATAATCTAAAATAGTTCATTTGCCTCCCTAAAAGTAGTACAATGTGCATCTACTATATCAATAATATTTGGAGAATATCCCCCTCCCATTACTACTGCCATTGGTAAATTCAATTTTTTAGCTAATTCAAAAACAAACCTATCTCTCTGTTTACAATCTTCTTTAGAAAGACCTAGTTTCCCAAGCTTATCGGTTTTTAATACATCCACCCCAGCAATGTAAAACAAAAAATCCGGGTCATGCTTGTTAATAAGTTTTGGTAAATTCGAATAAAGCAAGTCTAAATACAAGTCTCCTTCCGTCCCAGTAAAAAGTTCCATATCAAAATCAGATTGCTCTTTGTTTAAAGGATAATTATCTTTTCCATGCATTGAAAAAGTGAAGACTCTGGATTCATTTTCAAAAATTTTTGCAGTTCCATTCCCCTGATGTACATCTAAATCTATCACAAAAATCTTTCTAACTTTTCCTTCATTCAACAGTTTGGAAGCAGCCACTGCAACATCATTCAATAAGCAAAAACCTTCCCCTGAATCCGAATAAGCATGATGTGTACCACCAGCCACGTTGAAAGCTACTCCATTAGTAAAAGCGAAACCACAGCAATCAATAGTACCTTGAGTTATGATTTTCTCTCTGTAAACGAGTTCTTTTGTAAGTGGAAAGCCAATTTTCCGAATCATTTTCTGAGATAGTCTAAGATTCAGCAAATCATTTACATATTGTTGGCTATGTACTCTTAAAACATCCTTTAAATCAACCTCTTCGGGCTCAAAAAAATTATTTTCCGAAAAAGTTCCTTCATAAAGTAGCTGTTCAGGAATCAGCTCATATTTGAGCATCGGAAATCTGTGGCCTTCTGGTAAAGGATGTTTGTAAATAGGGTGAAATGCAATTTTTATCATTCAAAAATAAAAACTAACTATTTCAACATTTTTTTTAACTCGTTCAATTTCAACAAAGCTTCTATAGGCGAAATGGTATTTACATCTAAACTTTTCAAATGTGCTTTTATTTCATCTCCAATGGTATCTATTGGATCAAAAAAACTTAACTGAAAATTATTCTTCGGAGCTTCTTTAATTTTTTCCTTATTATTTTCTTTAACATGGTCTTTTTCTAAATGATGTAAAATTTCGTTAGCTCGTAAAACCACAGTTTGAGGGATACCAGCTATTTGAGCTACATGAATTCCAAAACTATGCTCACTTCCACCTTCTTTCAATTTTCTTAAAAATACTACCTTGCCATTTAATTCTTTTACTGAAACATTAAAGTTTTTTATTCTCTTAAAATCTTCTGTAAGCTGATTAAGTTCATGGTAATGAGTAGCAAAAAGTGTCCATGGTTTATATTTTCCGTGATTATGCAAATATTCAGCAATGCTCCATGCAATACTTACGCCGTCGTATGTGCTAGTTCCTCGTCCAATTTCATCCATTATTACTAAACTTCTATCACTTAAATTATTAAGAATTGAAGCTGTCTCTGTCATTTCAACCATAAAAGTACTTTCGCCCCTTGAAAGATTATCACTGGCACCCACCCTGGTAAATATTTTATCTACAATCCCAATTTCAGCAGAAGTAGCAGGTACATAAGAACCAATTTGGGCCATCAAAACTATTAAAGCTGTTTGACGTAATAAAGCTGATTTTCCTGCCATATTGGGACCAGTTATTATTATAATTTGTTGTTGACTATCGTCTAAAAACAAATCATTAGGAATATAGCTTTCACCCAAGGGCAGTTGTTGTTCAATAACTGGATGCCTTCCTTCTCTAATATTTATTATTTTATCTTCTGTTATTAATGGCTTGCAATATTTATTTTTTCGAGCCACATTGGCAAAAGACAAAAGTGCATCTATAGTGGAAATTACTTTAGCATTTGTTTGGATCTGTGAAACAAAATCTGTGGATGTGATTACAAGTTCATTAAATATTTTGAACTCTATCTCAAAAATTTTACTTTCTGCGGTTAATATTTTTTCTTCGTAAATTTTAAGTTCTTCCGTTATATATCTTTCCGCATTTACCAAAGTTTGTTTTCGAATCCATTCGAGGGGAACTTTGTTTTTGTGAGCATTAGAAACCTCCAAATAATACCCAAACACTTTATTAAAGGCAATTTTTAAAGATGGAATTCCTGTTTTTTCTGCTTCTCTATTTTGTAATTCAATTAAATAGTCTTTTCCAGAAAAAGCAATTTTGTGTAATTCATCTAAGTCTGGATTAACACCGGTGCAAATCATCCCACCCTGATTGCTTAACATGGGGGCATCATCTCTTAGTTCTGTGGATATTTTATCAATCAAAAACTTGCAATCATTTAATTGATTCAAGTATTTATCTAAAACAGTATTTTTTTTATTACTTAATAGCAATTTAATGGGTTCTATTTGTAACAATGCTCTTTTTAACTGCACCAATTCTCTGGGGTTTATCCTCCGAACCGCTACTTTGGACACCAACCTTTCTAAATCTCCAATTTGTTTTAAAACTTGCACTAAAGCAGGAATTAAATCTTCCTCATTCAAAAACATTTCGACGGTATCTAGCCGCTCTTGAATTGGCTTTTGTTCTTTTAAAGGCAATACCATCCATTTTCTAAGAAGTCTTGCACCCATTGGGGTGTTTGTGTGATCTAAAATATCAATCAAAGGCACACCACCTTCAAACTGTGCATATACCAATTCTAAATTTCGAATAGTGAATCTATCTAACCAAACATACTTTTCTTCATCTAGCCTAGTTAAACTACTCACATGAGCTATATTTCGATGCTCTGTATCAGACAAGTATTGTAAAATTACGCCAGAAGCAGTAATGCCTTCTTTCAAATTTTCAATTCCAAAACCTTTTAATGAATTAGTTTTAAAATGATTAATTAGTAGACTATACGCATAATCATAGGTGTATGCCCAGTCTTCAAAAGTAAAAGTATTGTACTTTTCACCAAACAATAACTCAAACTTTCCTCTGTATTTTTTACAATACAAAATTTCAGCTGGACCAAAGCCTTGTATCAGTTTATCAATATAGGCAAAAGAGCCTTCAGTTGTAAAAAATTCGCCGGTTGAAATATCCAAAAACGAGACACCAAGATAATCTTCAGAGGCAAAATGAATGGAAGCAAGGTAGTTATTTTGCTTAACGTCTAACACATTATCGTTATAAGATACACCCGGTGTTACCAATTCAGTAACTCCTCGTTTTACTATGCCTTTTGCCTGACTTGGGTCTTCTAGTTGGTCACAAATAGCTACTCTTTGCCCTGCTCTCACTAATTTTGGCAAATAATTATCTAAAGAGTGATGAGGAAATCCGGCGAGCTCTTCATTTGCACCACCATTATTTCTTCTTGTTAAAACTATACCTAAAATTTTAGATGCTTTTATAGCGTCTTCACCAAAAGTTTCGTAAAAATCACCGACTCTAAACAAGAGCATGGCCCCAGGATATTTGGCTTTAATCTGATTAAATTGTTTACCTAAAGGAGTTTCTTTTGGGGCTGCTGGCTTCGCCATACGGTTTATAACACTTTTAAAAATATAGATTCAATGAGAATCAAAATTAAAGAATTTTGTTCGGATTAATAAATTTGATATACATATTTTAGAAATAGAACCTATATTTAAAAAAATATTGACCAATAAAAATGCTAAAAATAGAACACTTGGGTATAGCCGTTAAAAACCTAGAAAATTCGAATCTAGTTTTTTCAAAACTATTAAATGTAAGCCCATATAAAAATGAAATGGTGGAATCAGAAAGTGTAAATACCTCATTTTTCTTACTTGGAGATTCAAAAATTGAACTTTTAGAAGCTACAAATGAAGAAAGCCCAATTGCAAAATTTTTAGAAAAAAAAGGAGAAGGACTACACCACATAGCTTTTGCAGTTGACGATATTGACAGTGAAATGAAGAGATTAGAATTGGAGGGCTTTGTTTTATTAAATAATCAGCCTAAAAAAGGTGCCGATAATAAGCTTGTTTGCTTTTTACATCCCAAAAGCACAAATGGGGTGTTAATTGAACTTTGTCAGGAGATTAAATAATGATAAATTACTATTTTTGAAAAAAGATAATAATTATTAAAATGCTGGATTAATCAATTTTTTATTTTTTTAAAACACCCTCTCTTTTTTGTAATCAAATTTGAGGTCAAATTGACCATTTTGTTCTAAATTTGCAGAGATTTTATTGCAAAAACCAATTTTAATGTCGGAAAAAAAACTAAGAGCTTTAGCAGTAGTATTACCTCAGTTCCATCCAATACCTGAAAACGATAAATGGTGGGGCAAAGGTTTTACGGAGTGGACTAATGTAGTGAAAACTAAACCTCGATTTAAAAATCATTATCAGCCACACCTGCCTGCAGACCTTGGGTTTTATGATATGCGTTTGCTTCAAACCCTCGAGGATCAAGCTGAATTGGCTAAACAACATCACATTTATGGTTTTTGCTATTACCACTATTGGTTTAACGGTAAAAGACTTTTGGAAACCCCTATCAAAAAAGTGATTGAATCAGGAAAACCAAATTTTCCATTTTTGTTGTGTTGGGCAAACGAAAACTGGTCTAGAAGATGGGATGGGCAAGATAAAGAAGTTTTGATAGAGCAGCAATACAGCGAAAAAGATCATGCCGCCCATGCAAAATACTTATCTGAAAACGAATTTAAAGACGAGCGATACATTAAAATAGATGGAAAACCCTGCTTTTTATTTTACAACCCACACATCATTCCAGATTTAAAAAATACAATTGAAATTTGGAGAACTGAAGTTAAAAAACACAATTTTAAAGATATTTACTTGTGTGCTGTTAAAACCGCTGATTTTCAAATCGAAAATTCAGAAGAATTAGGGTTTGATGCAGTAATTGAATGGCAACCTGATTGGAAAAACCTTCACTGTGCACCCAATATTTGGAATAGAATTAAAAATAAAATTGGTATTGGAAATACATTTAAGAGCATTGATTATGAAGAGGTGGTAAAAAGAATGTTAAATAAGAAACTTCCTGTAGAAAAGCACTTTCAAAGTATAATGCCAAGTTGGGATAATAGTGCAAGAAGAAAAAATCATGCTTTCATGATTACTAACGCTAGCCCCGAAAAATATGGAAAGTGGCTCAAGGAAATTTGTTTAAAAGCAAAGACTTATTCTAAAGAAGAAAATTTCATTTTTATTAATGCTTGGAACGAATGGGCGGAAGGCAATCATCTGGAACCTGATCAAAAATGGGGCAAAGCTTATTTAGCAAAAACTAAAGAAATATTAAAGAATTACATATAATAATTGACCATGATTGGTAAAAAAATAAAAAATATTGTTCAAAATTTCGCTCATAAAATGGGCTATCATGTCTTAAGCAAAAACGGTATCTCCGGCGATATGACCCTGTTTTTAAAAGGCATAAAAGCACGTAATTTGGAGGTTAAAAATATCTTGGATATAGGTGCTAATCGAGCCGAATGGAGTGAGCTTGCTAGCTCAATATTTAATGACTCGTCTTTCTATTTAATTGAGCCTCAAAAAGAATTAAGTTCAGATTTAGATAATTTCTTTAAACATCATAAAGGAGCCTGGTTTTTAGGTGGAGCAGGAGCAAAAGACGGAGAGCTTACTCTTTCCATGTGGGATGACCTCGCTGGATCATCCTTCTTGCTTCCAGAAAATGAGAATTCTGACAAGAAACAACGTAAAGTGCCAATTTTTGCGATTGACACTTTAATCAAAGAAAACAAAATTCCAATTCCTGATATTTGCAAAATTGATGTTCAAGGTTTTGAATTAGAAGTTTTAAAAGGGGCTGAAGTGTTGTTTGGAAAAACGGAGGTTTTTATTTTAGAAGCCTCACTTTTTAAATTTTCACCGAATCAGCCCTTACTTCATGAAATTATTGAATTTATGACCAGCAAAAACTATTATATATATGACTTCGCAGGTTTTGCAAATAGACCTTTAGACAAAGCGCTAGGCCAAGTTGATATTTGTTTTGTGAAAGAAGGAAGCAAACTAAGGGAGAACCAAGGATGGTAATTTTTCTAAAACTCCTCAAAAAAAGTAATTAAATAAACTATTTTTGCATATTGATAGGTAGCGAAAATACTTTTGAACTTTTCAATCAAAAAAAATTCCAAAAATTTAATCTAAATAATGCCCAAGGTTAGTGTAATTTTACCAAACTATAATCACGAAAAATACCTTGACAAAAGAATAGAAAGTATTCTAAATCAAGACTTTAAAGACTTTGAGTTAATTATTTTAGATGACGCTTCTCAAGACAAAAGTACTGAAGTGATTCAAAAATACTTACAAGATCCTAGAATCACAGAGTTCATTATTAATGATAAAAATTCTGGCTCCCCTTTTATCCAGTGGCAAAAGGGAATGTATGCAGCTAAAGGGGACTACATCTGGATTGCGGAAAGCGATGATATAACAGATTATCGGTTTCTCAGCGAAATGGTAAAAATTTTAGAAGAAAATAAGAAAATCGGGGTTGCATTCTCTCCTTCCATTTGGATAGATGAAGACGCAAAAGAGTTGCATACTCCTAGTCACGAAGAAGATGAAGATACTTGGAATGGGGATGAACTAATTAAAAATGATTTTCTGATAGGAAATTTAATATATAATGCTAGCAGTGCGGTATTTAGGAAAAATTTACTAAATAAAGTAAATTTCTCCATGCTTGCAGATTTTAAATACACTGGAGACTGGCTTTTTTGGGTTCAATTAATTACTAAATCTCACGTAAAAAGAATTGGCAAAAGGTACAATTTTTTTAGAAGACATTCCAATAATATCTCCTTTAAATCTGAAAACGAAGGACTGCAATTTATTGAAGGAGTAAAAATAATTAATTATATTTTTAAAAATCACACCATTAGCTTTGGAAAGGAAAGAAAAACAATGCTGTATTGGGCCAAAAAAATTGCATTAACAAAACTAAATAGTCCAATACACGTTTTAAAAAAAATGCCTTTGGAAATAAGATTTTGGCACCTAATTTTTAAGAATTTTAGCTAATTGTATGTCTCAAGGAATTTCAATAATAATCGCTTGCTATAATAGTGAAAAAGTAATCTCCACTACCTTGGAGCATCTGCAAAATCAAAAAAACTATGAAGGTATAAACTGGGAAGTGATTGTAATAGACAATAACTCAACAGATAATACGGCTATAGTAGTTCAAGAAAACTGGAACAGGGATCCAATAGTACCTCTCCGAATTATTAATGAAAATAAAATAGGAGAAGCAAATGCTAGAAAAGCAGGCATCAAAGCCGCTAAATATGACATTTTAAGCATTGTGGATGACGACAATTGGGTAAGCACAGACTGGATACAAAAAGTAAATACCTATTTTGAAAACCCAGAAATAGGGTTGATAGGTTGTGCAGGCGATGGTGTTTTTGAAGAAAAACCACCAAATTGGTTCGAAGAAAACCAACATGCTTTTGCTATTGGAAGCTTATATGCAGGAACTTTTATTGATATTACTCATCAAGGACTTGTACCAGGTGCTGGACTTTCTATTCGCAAAATAATATACGACAGACTTTTCTCCATTGGCTGGCAACCATTGCTTGCTGGAAGAGTTGGTAACAAGCAATCCGCTGGAGCAGACAGCGAAATGTGCTTGGTCACTCGATTATTAGGTTATAAAATTTACTATTCGAATGAATTAAAATTTCAACATTTCACAGCAAAACATCGAATTACTTGGGATAGGTTAAAAAATATGACGGAAGGATTTGGGGAATCTGATGTTTTCACTTTACCCTATACTATAATTTTTAATGAGATAATTGGAAATAAAAGTATTTTGAATTCATTGCGGAAATTTTGGTGGTTCAATTTTATTGGCAAAAAAATAGCGCTCTTTATTTCTGACCCTTTTCCATTTAAAAGAAAATCGGAATTTGATAGAAAAAATTTAATCCGAATTAGAAATAATGCATTCTGTAAAACGATATGGAATGAAAGAAAAAAATTTAGCCAAAGTTTTAGTAAACTCGAAAGCCTTTTAAAATAATCTTTACTTATTATTCAAAATAGGAATAAATAATTTTCATCTAAAATTCTGCATTTCAAAATCTTTTTTCAATTAAATTGAACGTGCATGAAACTTTTAAAAATAAAATAAAGTTTTAAAAGAAAGTTAAATAACTAACACTATGGTAACAGTATCTGAACAAGCTAAAAATAAAATTTTAGAATTAAAACAAATAGAGGGTAAAACAGATGGCTATGGCATTAGGGTTTCAGTGGAAGGTGGAGGATGCTCGGGTCTAATGTATGATTTAGCTTTTGATGCGCAAGAACAATCTAACGACCACACTTTTGAAGACCAAGGAATAAAAATATTTGTAGACAAAAAAAGCCTTTTGTATCTTATAGGTACCCAGCTTGATTACTCCGATGGTCTTAATGGAAAGGGTTTTCAGTTCAAGAATCCAAATGCTTCTCGCACTTGTGGGTGTGGGGAAAGTTTTTCTGTTTAAAATTTCAAAAATCACTAAAGTTCTATTTATTTTAGTC
>DAIQBE010000033.1:0-13167 GCA_036781325.1 Leadbetterella sp.
TACTTCAAAAGATGAATCCTTAGCCATTTTTAGAAAAAAGGATGAATCGAAAATAGAATTTTTAGATGCAATTCTTACTGCAGTTGCACGGATATTTTCATTTTTACTTTTTGAAGCTTCCAGAATATACTTCGGATTTAATTTAGCTAAAAGCCACAATGCACGAGCTTGAAATTCGGGTTTTCCTTTTAAAAATAATTGATTTAAAACATTCTCTGCACGATTTCCAAGTTTTTGTAATCCAGAATAAGCCATATATCGAGTAGAGATATTTGGGCTTTGTAATGCCAAGATTAAAGAGTTAACATCATTAAAGTTGTATTTAGGGACTGAAAACTTATCACCTTTTTTTGCTAATCTATACACTCTTCCTTTTTCTAAATCGCCAATAAAATGGCCGCCAACACCCGTGTCATACCAATCTGCCACAAAAATGGAACCGTCAGGTGCCACGCAGATATCTGAAGGCCTAAACCATCTATCCTTTTTAGAAGCATCTAATACGTTTTTTGGTTTCAACGAATATCCACCACTTTTTGATACGATGTTGTATGAATTAAGCTCGTTGGTTCCGGCATCCGCTAAAAAAAGGTTATTTGTATAGTGTTGAGGTAATGCCTCACCCTCATATATTAAAATGCCAGTTGGAGAACCCGCAAACGTTTGATGAAGATTTGGTACTACCCCTGGGTCATTTTGATGCCAATGTTGAAGGTAAACTGAATCTTCCATATTGGTTCTAAGAACTCTCCAATCTGCTCCAGTCATTTCGTCTTTATATCCAAAATTTCCGTAAGGTAAAACATAATTTATTCTATTGCTTCTTACGCCATCATCGTCATTATCTGATTGCCAAACTCTACCATAGGAATCTACTGCCAACTCATAATTATTTCTAAAATTCCAACCTAATACTTCAAATTTAGTCCCCTCTAAATTACATCTTAGGGCCATTCCATCTTGAAAAGGGGTTTTGTTACTATTTATTTCTCTTCCGTAGATATCTTTTAAAGGTTGATTGTTCTTGTCTAAAAGGCCAATACCAAAATTACCCATATTGAAATAAAGCATGCCATCAGGTCCAAAAACGAAAGAATGCAATCCATGGTCACTTTGAAAGCCCCCAATTGTTTTAAAAAGAACTTCTTTTTTGTCTGGCACGTCGTCACCATTTAAGTCCGTAAATATTAAAGCATTAGGAGATGAAGATACAATTATTTTATTCCCTAAAACTGCAATTCCTAAAGCGGAATTAACATCCTCTCCCTGATAAAAAACTTTACTTTTGTCGGAAATTCCATCGCCATTAGTGTCTTCTAAAATCAGAATTCTATCTCCTTTTTTTCTATATGGTACATTGTTTACCTCGTTCCTGTAATTAAATGCTTCACAAATCCAAACTCTTCCCTTGTGGTCAATATCCATGTTAGTTGGATTAGCGAAATTGGGTTCAGACCCAAAAAGAGTAAGTGCTAATTCAGAATCTGCTACTTCTATGCCTTCAATAGTTTGATATTCTTTGGTTTTACCTTCAGGAAAACGATCAAAAGTGTTTTGATTTTCTGAATGACAAGCGTTCAAAAATAATACTAGTAAAACAAAAGGAATATATTTTAGCATAATTTCGTAAGACTCAACGTAGGAACAACGTGTTTTTTTGAATTGTTTAAACAAAGGTAGAGGAGAACTTGATTTCTGCAAAGCTAAAAAAATGGTATAATCTAATTATTTTAATGATTGGTCAATTATTTCCCTAAGTTCATTTTCTTTATTTAATGTATCAACTAGTAAGACTCGCTGGTTTATGGCTCTGTTTAAGTTATGTTTTGGGTATTTTATTGGATAATATGTATCGTTATTGAGATAGTCTGTTAAAAATCTAAGGCCTTGCATGTAGATCATAAAAGGACCAGCGAAAAATAAATTTGCTTTTTCTTCTGTACTTAATAGATTTTTTAATTGATATAAATAGCCTTCCGTCAAAGCTTTGAAGAAAGGAATTCTTATTTTTACATTTTCGAAATTAGTACTTTCTTCAGATTCTACACTAGTATATGTTCTTATCATATCACCAAAATCTGAAATTATTTTACCAGGCATAAGCGTATCAAGATCACAAACGCAGATACTTTGATTGGTATCTATATCAAACAGGACATTATTAATTTTAGTATCATGGTGTATCATACGAGTTGGAAAATTGGGATCTGAAACAATACTTTCATAGATAAAAATGAGATACCTATGGTTTAGAAAAAAATTAATTTCCTCAGTTTCTTCTTTTATTCTAGCTTTATTTCCATGTTCTAAAGCTTCTTCAAATTGTTTAAATCGCCAGCTTAAATTATGAAAATCAGGAATACTTGGTTTTAATCCATCCAAAGGCATTCCATTGAGATTTTTGACAAAAAGACCGAAGGCTTTAGCAGCTTCAAATGCCATTTCCTCTTTAGAAACGATGTCAATAGAATACGAATTTTTAATAAAAGGACTTAAACGCCAATAATTATTATTCTCCTCAAAAATATTATCGCCTGTAATAGTTTTTCTTTCATGAATAAACACATATTCTGGATGATTATGATTCAGAAATTGGGATGCTGAATTAATATTCTCGGCTATTATTTTTGGATTACTAAATACACTTGTATTTATTTTTTGTAGGATAAATTTCTCATTTGTACTTGGTGAAAATAACAAATAAGTATCATTTATATGTCCAGAGCCAAATCTATTTATTTCAAAAATAGTAAAATCAAGACCAAATGCCGATAATATTTCCTTCAAAATATTTGAATTTTTGTATTGTTTATATTTTAAGCCGAACTGAATTTAATTAAAGGTTAAACGAATTAATTAAAATACACTTCATCTATAAAAAACCACCCTTTTTCTCCTTTTCCGCGATGCCAATTAGGCAGTTTAGCAACTGGTTTTGCTATTATTTTCATTGAATCAAAACTTTGGTTCACTAATGCTACATTTATGGCTTTAATTGTACTTTTTTCAGGCTTAGTTAAAGGACTTGGTTTTATTTTTTTAAGCAATTTAAATGGTTTTTTGTCTTTACTTATCCATATCTCTATCCATTCAGGAGGCATGATATAGCCATTGTCTTTTTGTAAATAACTAATAGTTACTTCTTTAAATACTTGGTTTGGTTTAAAACTAATTGTGGATTCAAAATTATTTTCTCTAAATCCTAACCAATTTGGTTCTTTTTGATTAGACATATCCCCCTGTTTTAGGTCAATAAGGCTATTACCTCCATTTCCTGGATATTTTACATCCGGCTTTAGATTTAGAATAGCAGATTGCGCTCTTATTCCTGATTTAAAGAAATTGTATTCTACCTCTTTTGAGCTCAACCACCCTTCTTTAGTAGCCAATAACTTAATATTAGTAAAAGTGTTGAGTGAAATGGGTTGTGTATAAAGATTTGATTTTAAGGAATCAGGAGGTGTGCCATCTAGCGTATACCGGATTTCGACATTTTTTAATGTATGTTTAAATGCCACTTTTTCATTTGCTTCAATTACAAACTTTTCATTAGTTGTAACTGGTGGATTCAATTTAAGTTTTTCAACTTTAGTAGCATCAAATCCTAATTCAAATTTTAATTTAGGGTTAATTTTTTGATATTTTTCAGCTTGAATGTTAGTTATTGCTGTACTCCAAACAAAAACTTTTTTTAGGCTCGGATGTTTGATTAACTTTTCTATTTCTTTATCTGTAATTTTAGTATTTGAAATGGCTAATTCCTCCAATTTTTTGCATTTTAACAAATTTTCAATTCCCTTTCCTTCTATATTGGTTTGATTTAGATTTAAATATTCCAAATTTTCAAAGTTACCTATTGTTTTAAATATTTCATCGTTAACAGGCATTTTAGAAAGATTTAAACGGACCAACTGTTCTTTTATGTCTTGCAGGTTTTGAAGGGCCTTTAAATCGAATTTCGAACTTACATAAAAAGATGCTTGCATTGCAGGAGATTCATAGGCTAAAGGAATTACAGAACAATAAGGAGAATTTAGTTTTTCTAGAGCTGATTCGCTTGGACTGCTAAATTTATATTCTTTCACTTCAGCAAGTTTGGGGCTAGATAGCTTTTTGAAATAGGACTGAGCAGGTAGTTGATTGGTAGTGGATTTATAATCGGCTCCTTCAGCAATCCAAGTTTTGATAAGAAATATTTCAGTTGAGGTAAGCTGAGGTTTCCCTTTAGGAGGCATATGTTTTTTTTCTTCTAAAGGTAATTTTGTTCTTAGTAATATATGGCTTTTAAGGGTGTCTAAGGAAAACCAAAGAGGTCCATTTTTACCTCCCTTTAACATTTTTTCTATACTAGTCATATTTAGATCACCTTTTGTTTTTTTGTCGTTATGACAAGACCTACATTTAGCGTCTAAAATGGGCTCTATATGTTGTGAAAAGGCTGTTTTTCTTTCTGAATCTAATTTTTTGTCATTGGACATCCCAGAGAAAACAAAATTTTCACCGTGGGTTACTTCACCTCCAAGATGACCCGCCCATAGCATAAAAACAGATAAAAATGACAATGTAATAATTTGTAAAGTCTTAATATTTTGAATTTTATTTTTAAATTCTAATGCCAAATAGCTTAATGCGCTAAAAGTGAATCCAGTCCATTTGTGCCAAAAAAGGGCGGTTGGATCATACCCATTTTCTTGAGCTAATAATAAGCCCACAAAAGCACTTAATGCACTAGTTAAGGATAGAAAAACTAAAATAATTTCAAAAAATGTTCTAAAACTTTTATCCTCGAAATGCTTTTTGAATAGAAAAAAGAACAAAAGAATAGTTAAAGCTCCAATAGGTAAATGAAGCATAATTGGATGTAATCTTCCAATCGGATTTAGCCATATAGGTACAATAAGTTGCTTTTCAAAAACTAGAAAAAATAGTAGAATTAGATTTAAGCCAAAACTAAAATAGGATAGGTATTTCGTTATTTTCATTCAAATTTTATGCTAATAATCCAGGAATAACATTACCTGCTACATCGGTAAGTCTATATCGTCTTCCTAAATGTTTATAAGTTAATTTTTCATGATTAAGACCCATGGTGTGCATTACAGTAGCATGAAAATCATGAATATGAACTGGGTCTTTGATAATATTATAGCCAAATTCGTCGGTTTCCCCGTATACTGTTCCGCCTTTAATTCCTCCACCTGCCATCCAAATACTGTATGCCCTTGGATGATGGTCTCTTCCATAATTATCTACCGAAAATTTTCCTTGGGAATAATTGGTTCTTCCAAATTCTCCTCCCCAAATTACTAAAGTTTCATCAAGAAGTCCACGTTGTTTCAAATCGGTAATAAGTGCTGCGGATGCTCTATCAACGTCTTCAGCTTGTAAAGACATTTCTCCTGCAAGATTTCCGTGTTGATCCCAACCTTGGTGGTACAATTGGACGAAACGAACTCCAGACTCAGAAAGTTTTCTTGCTAAAAGTGCGTTTGCTGCATAAGTTCCAGGCACCAAACATTCTGGACCATACATTTTAATAATATGGTCTGGTTCTTTTGAAAGGTCAGTAAGTTCAGGAACGGCCGTTTGCATTCTATATGACATCTCATATTGTTGAATTTTAGCCTGAACTTCTGGGTCTCCATTTTCTTCATAACCTAAGTGGTTTAACTCAGCTAAATTATCCAACATCCTCCTTCTTGCTATTTTGTCTGTACCCTCAGGATTGTTTAAATACAAAATAGGGTCTTCACCACTTGAAAACACCACCCCTTGATGAGTAGAATCTAAAAACCCATTGGTCCATAGTTTTGAATACACTCCTTGACCATTTCCTCTTCCTCTAGAAAGTAAAACGCAAAAAGCAGGAAGGTTTTTATTGTCGCTTCCCAATCCATAGCTCATCCAAGCACCCATACTTGGGCGATTTCCTACTTGAGCACCCGTTTGTAAGAAAGTTAAGGCTGGGTCATGGTTAATTGCCTCTGTATTCATAGTTCTAACTATGCAAATGTCGTCCGCAATTTTAGCGATATTTGGGAAAAGATCGCTAATCCAGGCCCCTGACTTTCCATATTGATTAAATTTAAAAAATGAACCTACTAAAGGAAAATTTGCTTGACTTGAAGTCATTCCAGTAAGTCTTTGTGTGCCTCTAATAGATTCTGGCAAATCTTGTCCTGCCATTTTATTTAATAGAGGTTTATAATCAAAGCTCTCCAATTGGGAGGGTGCACCATTTTGGAAAAGATAAATTACACGCTTGGCCTTAGGAGCAAAATGTGGCAAGCCCAATGGTAGTTCTCCACCCAAATCTGAGCCATCTCCTTTAAAAAGCTTAGGCATCATCAGAGATCCAAGCGCCAAGCTGCCCAATCCTACAGCAGCTTTACCAAGGAAATGTCTTCTGTTGACATTTAACCTACTATTTAGAAATTCATTTTCCATATTTTTATGCTCTAATTATGGTTTCTTCCATATTAAACATCATTTGAAAGGTTTGCATTAATGCAGCCCAAATGATGGTATCTTTAACTTTTGAATGTTCGTATTCTCCAATTTTTGCTAATGCATTCACCTTTTTGGGATTTACTTTAAAATACTTTTTTTCTTCCTCAAAAAAGCCAATTAATATTTTCAATTCCTTACTTGAAGGCTTTCTACAAACAATTTTACGGAATCCTTCTGTTATTGCATCTTCAATTTTAGCATGTTTAATTAACTGTTTTTCAGCCAATACTCTGGAACTTTCTAAAACTTGCGGATCGTTAAGCATTGCCAAAGCTTGAAGTGGGGTATTAGTTCTACTTCTTTGTACTTCGCATTGGTCTCGGTTACTTGCATCAAAAATCAACATGGTTGGAGGAGGTACAGTTCGTTTTATAAATACATACATTCCTCTCCTATATAAATCTTTTCCATGGTCTTGAACATATCTTGATAAGGATCCTCTACCGGAGGTGGCTACCTCCCATAAACCTTTTGGTTGATAAGTTTTAACACTAGCACCGCCAATTTCAGGGTTTAGGATACCGCTTGCTGAAAGCACATGGTCTCTTACAATTTCAGCTTGAAAACGAATTCTTGGGGCTCTGGATAAATATATATTTTCAGGATCTATTTCTAAGTGTTTTGACTCAATGCTTGAAGATTGCTTGTAAGTGGCAGAAGTTACAATCATTTTTACAAGCCTCTTGATATTCCAACCATGATTTTGAAAATCTACCGCTAGCCAATCTAACAGTTCTGGATGTGTGGGTAGCTCACCCTGCATTCCAAAATCACCCGTTGTTTTAACTAATCCACGACCAAAAAATTGTTCCCAAATCCGGTTTACATAAACTCGAGAAGTTAAAGGATTTTCGTGTGAAAACATCCACTGAGAAAGCCCATATCTGTTTTTCTCATATTTTAAAGTATCATAATTCAAGATGTTTTTTGGTAAACCAAAATCTACGACATCGCCATGAGCATCATAATTACCCCTTGTTAAGACATAGGTTGGACGTATAACTGAAGAATCTTTCATTACCATGACCTTCAAGTTCATGGTATCTTTCTTATTAATAAAATTAAAAATCGATTTAACGTCTTCATCTTTAATTTGCATATTTGGAGGATCAGCAAAAGAAGCATCAATGGTTCCAAAAATTCCTTTTTCTGGCACTTGGTTGAAAAAAGCAAAAGTGCTATAGTATTCTTTTTGACTTATTGGGTCGTATTTGTGATCGTGACAATGAGCACACTCAAAAGTAAGTGCAAGCATCGATTTCCCGAAGGTATTAGTACGGTCTGTTACATATTCTATGCGATATTCTTCGTCAATTACACCGCCTTCTTGTGTTATTTTATGGTTTCTGTTAAAACCAGTGGCCAATGTCATTTCTTTAGATAAAGGATGCCAAGGCATTTTTTTAGCGAGAATATCGCCAGATAGTTGCCAAGTAATAAATTTTTTGTAGCTATAATTAGAATTAAAGGCGTGAATTACCCAATCCCTCCAAGGCCACATGGTTCGAAGTCCGTCATCTTGATACCCATGTGAATCTGCATATCTTGCTATATCTAGCCAGTTTAAAGCCATTTTTTCGCCAAAATGTTTGTTGGCCAGTAATTCATCAACAATCTTTTCATAAGCTTTTGGTGATTCGTCATTTAGAAATTTATCTTGTAAATCTAAATTGGGAGGTAAACCCGTCAAATCTATACTTACTCGTTTCAATAGCCTTTCCTTTTGTTCTTCTTTTGAAGGCGAAAGCCCTCTTTTTGACATTTTATCGAAGACAAAATTATCTATTGGGTTTTTTACCCAATCTTTGTCAGCTTTTGGTAATTGTTTGGGTTGTATTGGACTTAAAAACGACCAATGTTTTTTATATTTTGCACCTTGTTTAATCCATTTTTCAATAAGCTTAATTTCATAAGGTTCTAATTTTAGATTAGAATTAGGCGGAGGCATTTTAATATCGGGATCTTCAGAAATTATTCGATTATACATTTCTGAATTACTTGGCTCACCTTTTACTACAACATGGGCTTTTGGATTATCTTTTAAAGCAGAATATGCACCTTCAGGAGTGTCTAATCTTAAATTTGCTTCTCTTTTTTTAGCATCTGGTCCATGACATTTATAACATCGATCGGAAAGAATAGGTCTTATATGAAAATTATAGTCAACTTCATCTGGCATTTCATAGCTTTTTCCTGAAGTTTCGGTGCATGAAAATTGATAAAAAGAAAAAATTGCAATACCGAAAAAGAAAATTATTAAAAATTTGAATTTCATACTTAAAGTTGAATATTTTACAAAAATATAGATAAATTCGGCAAAGGCTAAATGTTATTAATATTTTTTAAAAACCTTTCTTCTATTTTTTTAAATTAAAAATCTTTATACCTTGAAAAAAATAGTAATGTTTTAAAAATCAATATGAATGCTCCTGATTATATTGCATAAAAATTATGTAATCCAAATTAAATTTAATTCAAAAAATGCCCCAAAATGCCATTTTGCTTACTTCTGGAGGCTTTGATTTTTATTTTGACGAAAATGAAATTTCAAGTTTAAATTGTATTTCTCTTAGTCCCGAATCATTTTCAATCTTAAGTGATAAAGAAAAAATTGTTGGTAAAGTTGTAAAAAATAGAAGCCAAAGAAATAGCTATAAGGTTGAAATAGATGGCGAGTATTTTGATGTTTCCATCAAATCTGATTTAGATCAACTAATGCAAAATTTAGGCTTAAATTTATCAGTAATTAATAAGTTAAAAGTAATAAAATCTCCAATGCCTGGTATGGTGATTGAGATTAATGTGGAAGAGGGACAAAAAGTAGATGAAAATCAAAAAATTTTAGTTTTGGAAGCCATGAAAATGGAAAATGTTTTAAAAATTCCTCATGATGCGGTAATTAAAAAGTTATTAATTAAGAAAGGGCAAGCTGTAGAAAAAGGTCAAATTTTGGTAGAATTAGACTAAAAAATGGAAGATTTTATTAAAGAATTTGAAAAGGTATCAAAAGAGGAATGGCTCCTTAAAATAAGTAAAGAGCTTAAGAAACCATTAGAACCTATTAAAATAAATTCTGCATTAAGTTATAATCCTTTTGTAAGTTTTGAGGATAGATGTACTATTCCACAAACAAACACTAAATCTGAATTAGGTTGGACAATTTGTCATAAAATAAAGGCCAATTCTCCTGAAGAAATAAATACAGAGGCTTTAGTAGCTTTAGAAGGAGGGGCTTCTGGGTTATCAATTTCCATAGATGTTTTGTGGGAGGCAAAAGATTTTGAAATTTGCTTTCATGAAGTTTTATTAGATATAATAAAAATTCGATTAATACTCTCTTTAAATGAAGATTTAAAAATTGCAACTTTAAGGAATCTAGAAACATTTTTGTTGAAGGCGAATTTCAAAATAGAGGAGATTTTATTTTTCTTAGTTCAAGATCCAGCTAATTTAAATATTTACCCATCTTTTGATTTCTTGAAATATGAAATTTCAATTAATTCAGGATCCTCCATTGTTGGAAAACTTGCAGCTATTTTAAAACTGGCAGAAAAAGTAAAATTTCATGATTATCCTTCTTCCGATATTGTGTTTGCCATTTTTTCTTCAGAGAATTTTTATTTAAATATTGCCCAAATAAAAACCATAAAATGGCTATGGATAAAAATACAAGAGGCTTATGGAGTAGATAAGCCAGTTCCAGCTATTGTACATCTTTCTATAAATTCAAAAAATATAGATCCCAATTTACAAGTTGTAGTGGCCACACCACAAGCAATTTCCTCCTCAATTGGGGGGGCTGATTTGATTGAAATTGATACAATAAATTATGATTCAGAAAATTATTCAAACCAATTTTCAGATCGAATTACCAGAAATATACAGAATATTTTAGAGCAGGAAAGTTTTTTGAATAAAGTTTTAGATGCTTCTAAAGGGAGCTATTTTATAGATAATCTTACAAATAATTTAATAAGGGAAGTTTGGAAACTTTTTATTGAAGCTTAAATGAAAAAAATTTTGGTTGCTAACCGCGGAGAAATTGCTCTTCGAATTATGAAAACCATAAGGAAAATGGGTATTAAGTCAGTAGCTGTATATTCTGATGCCGATAAAAATGCTCTGCATGTTAGATTCGCTGATGAGGCGGTTTGCTTAGGGGAGGCAATCTCTAGCAAATCGTATTTGAATATGGATAAGATCCTTTCTTATGCTTTAGAATTGGGTGTGGATGGCATTCATCCTGGGTATGGTTTTTTAAGTGAAAATGCCCTATTTGCTCAAAAAGTAACGGAGGCCGGAATTATTTTTATTGGACCAGATCCTCATTCAATTACTTTAATGGGGTCTAAATTAGCTGCAAAGGAATGCGTTAAAAATTATGATATTCCGATGGTACCTGGTACAGATCAAGCCATTGAAAATAAAGAAGATGCCAAAAGAATTGCTATAGATATTGGCTTTCCTATTCTTATTAAGGCTTCAGCAGGAGGTGGCGGCAAAGGTATGAGGGTAGTTGAAAAAGTAGAAGAGTTTGACGAACAGATGGAAAGAGCAATTAGCGAAGCAGTTTCTGCTTTTGGCGATGGTTCAGTTTTTATTGAAAAATATGTGGCATCTCCCAGGCATATTGAGGTACAAGTATTGGGAGATAAGTTTGGAAACATTGTTCATCTTTTTGAAAGAGAGTGTAGTATTCAAAGGCGTCATCAAAAAGTAATAGAAGAGGCACCTTCTGCTATTTTGACTGCCGAATTAAGAGAAAAGATGGGGGAGGCTGCAGTTAAAGTTGCAAAGTCTTGCCAATATATTGGAGCTGGAACTGTTGAGTTTTTATTAGATGAAAACTTGAATTTTTATTTTTTAGAAATGAATACTCGTTTGCAAGTTGAGCACCCCGTGACAGAATTTATTACGAACATTGACTTAGTAGAACAACAAATAAAAATAGCAAAAGGAGAGGTTCTTTCATTTTCTCAAGAAAATCTGAAAATCACAGGGCACGCAATTGAACTAAGAGTTTATGCTGAAGATCCTTTAAATGATTTTCTTCCTTCCATAGGGAAAATAGCTAGGTATGAAATTCCTCAAGGAGAAGGAATACGATTAGATGATGCATATGAAATAGGCATGGAGATTCCAATCTATTACGATCCTATGATTGCGAAGTTAGTTTGTTATGGTTCGAATAGGCTAGAAGCTATTCAAAAGATGAAGCAGGCAATTGGACAATACAAAATTGAAGGCTTTGCTAGTACCTTACCTTTTGGGATGTTTGTGATGAATCATGAAAAATTCATTTCGGCTGAATTTGATACCCATTTTGTGAAAAATTATTTTTCAAAAGAGCAGGCACAAGAATGGCAAAAAATGAAAGCTAAAAAAGCGGCATTATTGGCATTAAAATATCATGAATTAACTAAGGATATTATAGAATTAGAGGATAATCAAAGCCTTAATTGGCAGAAAAGATGAAAAGAGCCGATTTCTCAAAAATTGATTTATTTTCAGAAATAGAAATAGAAATTGAAAAACTTGATGGATTTCTTTCAGCCGAAGGCATAGAGATTTTGCCCAATAATGAATTTGAAAAATTCTCACATTTAGCAGTTAAACCTGGCTTTGCACCATTTTTGGGGGGGCCTTATGCAAGCATGTATTTAAATAAGCCTTGGACAATTCGGCAATATGCGGGTTTTTCTACTGCAGAAGAAAGTAATAACTTTTATAGAAGGAATTTGGCTCAAGGTCAAAAAGGACTGTCAGTGGCATTCGATTTGGCAACACATCGAGGTTACGATTCTGACCATCCCAGAGTGTTTGGAGATGTAGGTATGGCAGGAGTAGCCATTGATACTGTTGAAGATATGAAAATACTTTTTGACAAAATTCCTTTAGAGGAAATGTCAGTATCAATGACTATGAATGGTGCGGTAATTCCGGTTCTAGCTTTTTTTATTGTGGCTGCTGAAGAACAAGGTGTTAAAATGGAGCAACTTTCAGGGACCATTCAAAACGACATTTTGAAAGAATTTATGGTTCGGAATACCTACATTTATCCGCCGGGACCTTCTATGAAAATAATTTCTGACATTTTTTCTTTTACTGCTAAGAAAATGCCGAAATTTAATTCAATCAGTATAAGTGGATATCACATGCATGAGGCTGGGGCACCTGCTCATATCGAGATTGCTTACACCCTCGCTGATGGTTTAGAATATTTAAAAACGGGTGTAGCCTCAGGTTTGGATATAGATGATTTTGCTCCAAGGTTGTCATTTTTTTGGGGCATTGGAATGAATTTTTTTATGGAGATTGCAAAAATGAGAGCCGCAAGACTTATATGGGCAAGAATTGTAAATAGATTTAATCCTAAAGACCAAAAATCCTTGGCTTTAAGAACCCATTGTCAGACTTCAGGATGGAGTTTAACTTCTCAAGATCCATATAATAATATTGCCCGCACTACTACCGAAGCAATGGCAGCTGTTTTTGGAGGGACACAATCGCTACATACTAATTCGTTGGATGAAGCTATTGCTTTACCTACCGATTTTTCTGCTAAAATAGCTAGAGAAACTCAAAAATATTTGCAAAGTGAAGAAGTAGGAATTACTAATGCAGTAGATCCTTGGGCTGGTTCTTATTATGTGGAAT
>DAIQBE010000034.1:0-13167 GCA_036781325.1 Leadbetterella sp.
TATAAATTTAGGAATTATTATAAAATATATTATAATTTAAAGATAGAATATTTACTATAAAAGAAAAAAATGCCTAATTTCCAAAGCAATGGAACTATCAACTCTTTGCGGAGTAGATATCCTAATTTGTATCAAGAGTCCTTCATGTAAATTGGTTTTATATTCAAATAAGTCTGATTATAACGGCTTTTACGAGAAAAATTTCAAGTATACACACCAAAACAATGGAATAGAAAAAATAATAGGAAATAATAATGTACATATTTTTTATTTAGTTGAATTTAGGAGCTAAAGGAAAACTTCTTGGAAGAAAATATAAATAAAATGGTGAAAGAACCAAATTTACTTTATTATAAAAATCACTGGATTTTGAATAATTAGACTTTGTTTCTTCATAAAGATTATTTGCTTCTTTGGTTTTTCCTATTTCAGAATAGATTTTTGCTAAATTATATTTGGCTTCAAAAAACTTAGCATCAATTTTAATGGCCATCTCGAAATCTTTTATTGCTTTTTGCGTTTTATTGATTTTTAAATAAACTAATCCTCTATTATTATAGGCATCAGCGTATTCCGGATATTTACTTATGGCTTCGTTAAAAAAGTAAATTGCTTTTTCTGGCTCATTTATTTTAAAATGATAGTTTCCTCTTTTAAAGAATTCCGCAGATTCTTTTTTACTTTTGCAAGAAAAAAACAACAAAACAAGCATTAAAATATTAAAAAACTTATTCATTTACTTATATGAGATATATTAAAGATATAGAAAACGACTATTGTAAAACTCAACTTTATTCATTCAACAACAAATATATATTAAAATTTGAAGCAGGTATGTATGAGCAAATCTTTAAAGTTTCAGAATATGAGGTTTCAGGAGAAGATGATATAGAAGAAATGCTAGGAGATACATTTTATCAGAAAGTAATACTTAGGTTTAAAGATATGGAAGCAGATTTTGAAACAATAATTGACTCAGTAGATTAAAGTTTTTTCACTATTCTAAATATTATAATAATTACCTTTTAAATATAATTTTAAGACATTCAAAAATAAATTGAATGGCTTTTGAATAATTTAGTATATTTTTGCGAAAATTTAAATTCTTAGTTCCGAATGATAGAAACAGAAAAAAAAATAGTTAAAAAACAAAAATCAGCCTTTAGAGAATGGTGGGATTCTGTACTTTTTGCTGTTGTAGCAGCTACATTAATTAGAGGATTATTTTTAGAAGCATATACAATTCCTACGGGTTCAATGGAAAAAAGTTTGTTAGTAAACGATTTCCTTTTTGTTTCAAAAGTTCATTATGGTGCCAGAACACCTAAAACAATTTTACAAATTCCACTTACTCACCAAAAAATATGGTTTACTGAATTTCCTTCTTATTTAGAATGGATTCAACTTCCAAATTTCCGTTTGCCTGGGTTTACATCTGTTAAAAATGGCGATGTTGTAGTTTTTAATTACCCAGGATGTCCTGAAAGACCCGATGAATACGGTGGTTTTGACAAATACCCTGTTGACTTAAGAACAAACTATATAAAAAGGTGTATTGGTATCGCTGGAGATGTTGTAGAATCTAAAAATACAGAGATTTTTGTAAATAATGTAAAGTTTCCGCAGCCTCCTAATGCTCAGAAATGGTATAAAATTGAATGCAATACGAATGTAAATCCTAAATTGTTTACTAAGCTAGGTATAACAGAAAGAGGATCAGCTTCAGAGAATGGCAAGTATTATTATGACATTACTTCCACAGAGTCTGCATTAAACGACCTAAAAACAAATGATTTTGTTTCGAATGTTTACCCTGATTTAATTGCAAAAGATGATACCATGACCTTCTATAAAAGTTTTCCATATGGATCTAAATTATTTAATAATAATAGAGATAATTTTGGGCCGATTACGGTTCCAAAGAAAGGAATGACTATCAAATTAGATGAGAAAAATTTAATGCTGTATAAAGGCGTAATTACCACATTTGATTTAAACGAAAAGGCTGAATATAAAGATGGCAAAATATTTATTGATGGAAAAGCCATTTCAGAATATACGTTCAAACAAGATTACTATTTTATGATGGGTGACAACAGATATGAATCTGATGATTCAAGATATTGGGGTTTTGTACCAGCCGACCATATAGTAGGAAAAGCCGTATTTATTTGGATGTCAATAGATAAAGATGGAAATCTTTTAAATAAAATTCGTTGGAATAGATTATTTAGTTTGATAAAATAATCTTTCTTATTCTATATTATATAAAGACTACTGTAAAAGGTAGTCTTTATTTTTTTAAAATCTTTTTCCTTCAAATAAGGTATATTTTTGAAGTCTGGCTTCTAGTCCTCCATTCATTAAATCTGTTTTCTGTTCAGCCCTTAAACCAACTTTTTTTAGTGCAGTCCTATCTGAGCTTATCAACCAAGCATCAAAACCCTTATATTTCTGTTTTAAAGTATCGCCAATTTTAGAATAGAATTCCCCTAAGTCTTCCACTTTCATTCGTTCTCCATAGGGTGGATTTAAAAATAGCATACCATTGTCGTTTTTTGGGTTTGATTCAAAGAAATCATCTTTTTTTAGATGGATAAATTCATTCATTTTAGCATTATTAATATTTTCAGCGATAGTTTCTACGTTGGAAGCCAAAATGTCACTTGCATATATTTCCATTTTATTGGAATTTATCTTAGAAACCATTTCATCTTTAACTTTTAAAAATAGTTCTTTATCAAAATCTAGCCAATTTTCAAAGGAGAACTTACGGTTTAATCCTGGAGGTGTATTGGAACCAAGCAAAGCGGCTTCTATTGCGAAAGTTCCAGAACCAGACATAGGGTCATAAAATGGCGTATGGTTTGTCCAACCGCTCATTTGAATTATTCCGGCCGCTAAAACTTCACTAATTGGGGCTTCATTCGAATGTAGCCTATACCCTCTTTTATTTAAACTAACTCCTGAAGAATCTAAAGATAAAATTACTTTTTCATTTTGAATGTGAACGTTTAAGGAAATATCAGGATTGTCGCGGTCAATACTTGGTCTTTCTCCTGTTTTTTCTCTAAATCTATCAACAATTGCATCTTTTACCTTTAAAGCTGCATATTGGGAATGTTTAAAAAAATGGCCACTTGTAGAGGCATGAACCGCCAAAGTATGGTTTAGATTCATTATTTTCTCCCATTGAATTTTTTTTATTGCATCATACAAATCTCCATCGTCATAAGCAAAAAACTCATCCAAAGGGACTAAAATACGCAATGCAGTTCTTAATCCTAAATTGGATGCGTACAATATTTTATCGTCTCCATTAAATTTTATTGCCCTTTTTAGAATTTCTATTTCTTGGCCGCCAAGTTGTTTAATCTCATTGGCAAGTATGTTTTCTAGCCCCATTAAGGTGGTGGCCACCATTTCGTAGTTTTGCATATCGCAAAATTACTATTTATGCTTCTAATTGTCTAAATTAGTTTACAATAAGCGATTTAATTACCAATTTATTTTTCCCAGATTATTTATTTCTAAATAATTATTTGTCTTAGAAAAATGCTTTTCACCAAACCATCCACCTTGATTTGCGGATAATGGAGAAGGGTGTCGTGATTTTAAAACCAAGTGTTTTTTTTGATCTATAATTTTACCTTTGTTTTGGGCGTAATTACCCCAAAGTAAGAATACTAAGTTTCTTTTTTCATTATTAAGCAAATGGATTACGGCATCTGTAAAAACTTCCCAACCTTTCTTTTGATGTGAACCCGCCTCGTTACTTTTAACAGTTAAAGTGGCATTTAGTAATAAAACTCCTTGTCTAGCCCATCTTTCTAGATTACCATTTGGAGGCAAAGGAATTCCTAAATCCTCTTTTAATTCTTTAAAAATATTGTTTAGTGAAGGTGGGAAAGGACAATTTTCATTAACTGAAAAACAAAGTCCGTTTGCCTGTCCAGCTCCATGATAAGGGTCTTGGCCTAAAATCACAACTTTGGTTTCTTGGAAAGGACATTTTTCAAAACAATTAAATATTTGATTGCTTATTGGATAGCATATAGAATTAGCATATTCATAATCTAAAAACGAATCTAGGTTAATGAAGTACTCTTTTGAAAACTCACTTGCTAAATGCTTTTTCCAGGAGGATGCTAATTCTAAATTCATTATTATGCTTTATTCGAAATATTTGTAAGGGTAAATTACATTTTTTTGAAAATTAGTAAAATTATTATTTAGTATTGAAACATAATTATATTTTTTTACGTATTAAAGAAATAGACAAAACATTAATAATATGGTTGCTTCTGTCACTAATGGTATTAAAGTAATTGTACTTGCTGAATATCAGCCATTTTATTCTGACCCGAAAAGGAGTCATTATGCTTTTTCTTATAAAATAAAAATTGAAAATAACTCCGATGCCACAGTTCAGTTAATAAGTAGACATTGGTTTATTTATGATTCTATTGGAATGAAATATGAAGTTAAAGGTGATGGAGTAGTTGGAAATCAACCTATTATTGAGCCAGGCTGTTATCATGAATATGTTTCTGGCTGTAATTTTAATTCTTCCATAGGTAAAATGCATGGCATTTTTTTTATGGAAAAACTTTTAGATGGTAAAGCATTAGCAATAACAATACCTGAGTTTTTAATGATAGTGCCTTTTTTGTTAAATTAATGTATATTGATTTTATAAAATTTCTTTTTTCTTCTCGAAATTCTCACAGTATTCATTCACCGTTTGTTTTCGATTTTTATAGAAAAATATTTAAAGTAAAAAAAGTAGAATTGTGTTTTGAAAAAATTGAATCTTTAAGACAGATTCAACTAAAAAATAAACTAGAAATTCCAATTCAAGATTTTGGTGCAGGTTCTAGGCATTCTAAGAACGCTAAAAGGACAATTGGAAATATCACTTATCATTCTTCAAAAAAACCAAAATGGGCCCAATTATTATTTAGAATTGCACGTGCCTATAATTATTTAAATATTATTGAATTAGGAACTTCGGTGGGTTTTACTACCGCTTATCTGGCATCTTCCAATTCAAAAGCAACAGTATATTCTTTTGAGGGTTGTACATCTACTTTAGAGGTAGCTAGAGAAAATCTGCAAAAACTTAATTTGCATAATGTTGATTTTATTGAAGGAAATATTGGAGAAACTCTCCCAAACCTATTACAAAATATAGAATCTATAGATTTCGTATTTTTTGACGCTAATCACCAATATGAGCCAACTTTACAATATTTTGAAGTGTGTTTGACAAAAATAAATAAGAAATCATGTTTTGTTTTTGATGATATTTATTGGTCTAATGAAATGAAATTAGCTTGGAATACTATTAAATCTAGAAAAGAAGTGAAACTTTCCATAGATCTGTTTTTTATTGGAATTGTGTTTTTTGATGAAGCTTTTACCAAACAAAATTTTAAATTGAGGTAGAAGGTATTCAGAATATTTTTATTCGAAAAATTAAATTTTGTCGATAAAAAACTCCTTTTTAGGTACTTTTTTCCAAACAATGTTTGCTAAAGATAATCTTTATACCAAATTTTCTATATTTTTGATTTTTAGTTTGATTTATAAATGCTGTTTAAAAAGTCTATTTACTTCTTTTCAATTTTTATATCCTTTTTTGCTTGTGTTAAACCCTATGACTTAGATTTTACTAGCCAAAAGGAGATACTATTTATTGAAGCAGATTTAAATGATTTTGATGAAGAACAATTTATTTCATTAAAAATAAATTCAATGAATACCTCAGGTATCAACTTCATTAATATTGAAAATGCACTTGTAGAAGTTATTGAAAACAAAGAAACTAAAATCAGATGTAATTATAGAAGTGACGGGAAGTATTATTTGCCTTTAGGTTTCAAAGTAAAACTAAATGTTCCGTATCAAGTTAAGTTTATTTTAAATAACGGAAGTACTTTCGAATCAAAAATTGAAATAGCAACAGAAGTTCCTGAAATTAAGCAAGTTACTTCCGTTTTTAAGTCTAAAGGGATTCTATTTAAGAATAAATTAATAGATGGTCATGAGATTTATATCGATACGTTCGATAATCCAGGAATTGAAAATTATTATTTTTGGGCGTGGAGGCATTTTGAAAGTCAAAGTTATTGTAGAAGTTGTGATGGGGGCTTGTATTATACCACTCCAAGTCCTGAAGGTAGATGTGTTGACGACGCAAACTTAAAGAGAAGGGGAGTAATTTATGATTATACGTGTAGATCTATTTGCTGGGATGTTACTTATAATGACGATTTGAATATAATGAGTGATGCTTTTTCTAATGGGAAAATTATAGAAAAAAGATTACTTGCCAAAATTCCTTTCTACCAATATAAGGGAAGTTTAATTGAGGCCCAACAGATTTCAATATCGAAGTCAGCCTATGATTATTTTAAATTAGTGATTGATCAAACCCAAAATTCTGGCTCTTTGGCAGATACACCGCCAGCTGGTTTAATCGGAAATGTAACTAATGTAAAAGACCCTACTCAAGCTATTGGAGGGTATTTTATGGTTAGTAGTAAGAAGATAAAAAGATTTTGGATAAAAAGAGATGAAAAAGATCCAACAATTAAAATTTTTGGAACCCTTAATGGAAGAATTGCTAACCCTGAACCATCAGGAAATGATTTAACTAGGCCGCCACAAGCCCCATGTTTAGAAGATAAATTAAGAACATCTAAAAGACCTTTTGGCTGGATAGATTAAATTTCAAAATATGACTAAATTAAACTTATTTAATATTCGGTATCTTCTTTATTGCACTATTGGCATTTTGTCCTATGTATCTTGCGTTGAGCCAATAAACTTAGTAATTTCCTCCTCTGAATCTATATTAGTAGTTGATGGTGCCATCAGCGATACGGAAGGTGATCAAGTAATAAGTATAATTCGGTCTTTACCCAGTTCTAGAAATGCTTCTTATTCTGGTGAAACTGGAGCAGAAGTTTATATTCTTGAAAATGGCCAAAATAAAATAATTTGTACTGAAAAAGAAAAAGGAAAGTATTATTTACCTACAGGATTTAAAACTTTAGTTGGGAATACATACCAATTAAAATTTAAAACAAAACCTGGTTTATCCTACGAATCAGAGATTGAAACGATGCGTTTTACTCCACCAATAACCAAAATTTATAGTGTTTTAGAGCCCAAAGGCATTGATGATGGAAATATTAAAACTCCTGGACATTATATTTATATTGATACAAAAGACGGAATTACCAAAGGAGATAATTATTTATGGACCTTTAAGTTAACTGAGCAGCAAAGTTATTGTATAAGCTGTTATGGAGGAATATTTTTAACCTCCCCTTTGCCAGCTGGTAGGTGTTCATCAGTTGCAGCCTTCATCGCTGATGGTATAACATCTGATTATAGTTGTAGCGGAAATTGCTGGGATTTCATATTTTCAAATGAAATTAATGTAATGAGCGACGTCTATTCCAATGGAAATGAAATTAAAGGTAGATTAGTAGGCAAAATACCAATTTACCAGTCGCAAGGAGCTTTGTTGGAAGTATTTCAACAAAATGTATCTCCTTCCGCATTTAGATATTTAAAACTTTTAGCCAGTCAATCTCAAAATTCCGGGACGCTCGTCGATTCTCCTCCCGCAGCTTTAGTTGGAAATATTGTAAATGAAAATGATAAATTTGAAAGTGTAGGAGGCTTTTTCATGGTGGGTAACTCAAAATCAATTAAATATTGGTTAGATAGAAAAGATGCAAAAAATTACGAAGCAACAGGCTTGTTTGGAAGGCCAATAAATGCAGAACCGCCCTCACCAGATGGGTCAAGACCTCCATTTGCCCCTTGTATAAAATCAAAAAATAGAACTCCGACTAAACCAGTTGGCTGGCCCTTATAATAAAATAGTATGAATAAAATTGTTTATTTTCTTCTTCTTTTAGCTAATGTTTCTTTTGGACAGATTAATTTTACTATTTCTGGCCAAGTAATTGATTCACTATCAAGAGAGCCCCTTGCAGGTGCAAGCATTAATTTAAACTACGGAGAACAAAATCTCGTTTCAGATAAAAAAGGCAATTTTGTTATCAATACCTTTAAAAAGGAAGTAATAATTGTTGTGAGATTTGTCGGTTATAAGCCCTTTAGGACTACTTTATATATTAATAAGAGCACGGATTTGAAAATTGCCATAATTCAAGTTTCAAGTGATTTAGAAGATGTTATAGTATCTAGCAAATCCCAACAAGACTTAGTTAAAAGACCAATTCTAGGTGTATATTCTTTAAATATAAAAACGCTAAATAAGATACCAACTGCTTTAGGAGAAGTTGATATTTTAAGGGGACTTCAAATGTTACCGGGAGTAACCAGTGTAGGAGAAGCAGCTAATGGGGTAAATATTAGAGGAGGGGCCACAGATCAAAATTTAATATTATTAGATGACGCTCCAATTTTTAATCCTACACACATGTTTGGATTATTTTCGGCTTTCCCTTCAGAGGCGGTATCAAATTTTGATTTGTACAAAGGGAATGTTCCCGCAAGGTTTGGGGGCAGGGCCGCAGCGGTATTAGATGTAAGTTTGTCAAATCCTTCTTTAGATAAATTCAAAATGTCTGGTGGCATAAGTTTGGTTTCAAATAGAATAAAAGTTGAAACGCCCATAATAAAAGACCGATTGGCTATTGTAGTATCAGCTCGTGGAGCTTTTAATGATTTTTTGCTGCCATTAGCTTCAAAAAAATTGGAGAATATCAAAGCTAAATTTGGTGATGGATCTTCCAAGATTTTTTTTAAAGCTAATTCAAAAAATACGTTTACTTTATCCTCTTATTTTAGTAAAGACTATTTTCAAACCGAAGTTTTGGGTTCGATAAATGAAATAAATTCCACAAATACGCAGTATGATTATCAAACTTTTAATAATACCCTTAACTGGTTTTATGCTGTAAATTCTAATTTAAATATTCAGACGAAATTAATAAGTTCAGAATATTTGCCTATTACTTTATTACCAGAATTGAATTCCAAAAACAAAGTCAAGATTAAATCAGGTATTGATTATAAGCAAGTTAAATCAAATATTAACTATTTTAAAGGAAAGCACAAGTTTGAAGCAGGTATTGATGGTATAAGATATTTAATAAATCCTGGAGAATTAGATCCTGGTTCAAATGAAAATATCAAGTATGTTAAAACTCAAAATGAAAAAGGTTTAGAATTTGGGGCATATTTAGAAGATGAAATGGAAATCTCTAAAAAACTAGTCATTTCAGCAGGTATTCGATATTCTTATTTTATAAATATGGGTCCTGGCTCCTATAGAACTTATCAAACAGGATTTGCACGAGATGAGATTTCATTAATTGATACTGTTTTTGTTAACGGCAACACAAATATTAATAGTTATGGGGGGTTTGAACCAAGATTTGGATTACGGTATCAATTGGTTAAAGGAAAGTCAATAAAAGCTGGGTATAACTTAATGCGTCAATATCTTCAAACTGTAACTAACACCACTACACCTTTGCCTACCTCAAGATGGAAGACTTCCGACCTTTATATAAAACCTCAAATAAGTTCTTTATATACAGTAGGTTATTTTCAAGAGCTAAAAGACAATATTTATGAATATTCTTTTGAAGCATATTTACGCCAAACTACTAATATTGTGGATTATAAACCTGGAGCTGATTTCTTGCTGCAAGAATACCCCGAAAGTCAATTGCTACAAGGAATAAATAAATCATATGGATTAGAATTTATGATTTCCAAAAAGAAAGGGGAATTAACAGGGTGGGCAAATTATACCTACTCAAGAAGCCTAAATAAAGTCAATGAAGGACCTGCTGTTTCTCAGCAAGTTAATTTAGGAGATTGGTATAATGCAAATTATGACAGACCTCATTCTATTAATACCACATTAGTTTTTAATCAAGGAGCTCATCACGATTTCTCTTTTAACTTTACCTACAGTACGGGTAGGCCATTTACTATGCCCCAAGGTTTTATACTTTTTCAAGAAAAATCATATCCATTTTATTCTCTAAGAAATAATGCTAGAATTCCAGATTATCACAGATTAGATTTTGCTTGGAACATCTATAACCCTAGCATGGATGAGAAAAAACGTTGGAAAGGAAATTGGACTTTTACGGTTTACAATCTTTATGGAAGAGCCAACGCATATTCTATATTTTTAAAAACTCAAGGTACTGCTATAAAAGCCAATAAATTGACAGTTTTTGGAGCTCCAATACTTTCTTTGTCTTACAATTTTAAGTTTTTATAAAAACAAAAGCCAATAAATTTTATATTTATTGGCTTTTGTTAAAATTCAGTATATCATTTTTACTTTTCTGGTAAATGAATTTCAGCTATCATACAGCGAGCAGAGCCACCTCCAAATGTTTCTATTACTCCTAGATCGCAAGCAATAATCTCTGCTTTAAAATCTAAATTGTCAATTTGATTAGCATTTAATGAAGCTAAGGCTCTAGTGGACATAACTATAAATTTTTTCTCAAATTTATTTTTAAGTAGAAGCATATTTCCTGCAAAATTATTCATTTGTTCCATAGAGATTTCAATAATCTCTTTTCCACTATTTTCTATTTTTTGTTTCACCATCAATCTTTCGTCCAAATTTGGGATAGCTGATAAACAAATTACACAAAAGGTGTCACCCATACTCATCACCACATTCGTATGATAAATTGCATCTCCCTCTTCATCTAAAGCATTAAAAGTGACAATCTCATAGCCATTCATTTGTTTTTGCCATGCTTTTAAAACATCTGGATGAGTTCTAGAAGATAAACAAGCATAGGCAATTCTATTCATTCTATCCAAAACTAAACTTCCTGTACCTTCTAAAAATTTGCCTTCTTCCTCAAAATGAGAAAAATCCAGAATTACATCCAAATCAAAATTTTTCTTTAATTCGTCTAATATATCCATTCTTCTTTCCGCCCTTCTGTTTTCTGCTTCCATAGGATATAATATGGCTTTTCCACTATAATGCGTTGATATCCAATTGTTAGGAAAAATACTGTCTGGGGTAAATGGCTCTAATGTATCATTAAAAATCATCACATTTATGTCACGAAGCTTTAATTGCTCGGCAAACTCATCAAATGCTTTTTGCGCAGATTCACCAACATTAACTACCGAATTAACATCAGATTGCTGAAATTTATTTGTGCCCGCCGTTTCTTTATTATAAGTGAAGTTTACAGGGCGAATCATTAGAATGTTAGAAGTTATTTGCTCTTGCATAATATTTGATTAAAAATTAAAATTAATAATAAATCCTAAGATTAACTGAAAATACTTTTTCTTAATATGGGCATACTCATACAATGTGATCCTCCTCTAGCTCTAGATAATTCGGCAGATGGCAAAAGTATAATGGTATTTTCAATATTTTCAATTGCTAATATTCCATCTTCAAGCTTTTGAATTAATTCTTCAGCAGTAATAAGTTTAAATCCATTTTCAATAAATGCTTCACCAGTTTTGTCATTTCTGTCGTATCCAATTGCGACCCCTTCTTTTAATACTAATAAATTGCAAGAATCCGTCCATTGTTCTCTGGTACCAAAAGGAAAAATATTGTTTCCGGAATATATAAAAATAACTGGTTCAACGCATTTTAAATCAATTTCTGAAATATATTTTAATAATTCTTCTAAATCATCAAAACTTCTATTTTTTATGACTCCTTCTTCTTTATAAAATTGTTTAATGATTATTTCCTCTCGAATTATTCTTTGGCCCAATTCATTCCAAGCCTCTTCTTTTTTTGCGAATTCTTTAATTCTTCCCAAAGACCCTAATAGCACCCATACATTGCGTTTAATTTGAGTGAAAATAGTATCTATATGCATGTAATCTCGCTTAGCTGGAATTTTAATTAAAGACACTTTTTTTATTATTTCTTTTTCGAAAAGTTTATTAATTACTTGCCTTGCAGCTTCCACAGAGGTCCTTTCGCTAATACCTATCAATAAATGACCAGGTGCTACCATCATTAAATCACCTCCTTCTAAGGTATCAATCCTTTGTTCTTGCTCCTCCTCTGGAAGTAAAAAATGATCTTCATTTTCTTCAATCTCGATGATTTTATCTGTTAAACACTCAAATAATGGATGATTATAAAATATATATTTTGCTATCAAAGATTCTCTTGAACGGGCAGATTTTGCAGGTTTGTTTAGTAAAATATGATCATTTATAACAACTCCTATATCTCTAGTGAAAATTAGATTAGGAATAGGAGGGAAAAACATTTCACCGTTATTCGTCATTCCGGTAATCAAGATTTTGGAAAGTTCATCAGAAGAAAAGTTAAGGAAACTTTTCATCTCTTGGTAGGAACATTCCTCAATGGCACTAACTGCAGCAACTAATTGAGTTTTTACTTCATTATTTTTTAATACATCTGAAAGCAATTTTTCAAACTCTATAACTTTTGTAGAATTAAAATATCCTGAGGTATTTGGTTTGAAAAAATTTCTTTTTGAATCTGCATTAATCTCAGTTAATCTTCCTTTTATAATTGCTGGGTCCAAGAAATACAATAACAATTTAACATAATAATCATATTCCTTTTTTCTCATAGTTTCTAAATGGATAATGTCTTCAAAAAGCCAATCTTGGGCTTTTGATGGCACTACCTTTCCCAATCCACTGTCTGGGCTATGAATTATTAATCGCTGAAGTGTTGAAATTTCTGAGTCAACAAATATTTCTTTGTTTTTCACCGTGATTTTATTCTTAATGAATTGTTTCTGATTATTAAAAGTAGTATTAATTACAGTTTGGCTCTTAAATCTCTTGCATTTATAGTATAATCCCATTTTTTTGTTCCGTCCCCATCAAAAACATTAATTTTTAATATTCTATCAGTTCTCTTTCCTGAAACTTCCATTATTCCAAAAGCTTGACTATTGTTTAATTCCATTCCCTCAATAATTGTTTTTGCTTTATATTCTTCTTCTAAAGGTTTTCCAGCACTAGAAGTTAATGGTGAAATTGTCAAATCGTATAAAGGATAATTGTCTTTTCTATCCATTTTTTGTAAATTCGTATGATGTCTATCTCCAGAAATAAAAAGTACGCCAGAAATTTTATTTTCTTCGAGCTTTTTTAATAACTTGTTTCTTTCTC
>DAIQBE010000035.1:0-12969 GCA_036781325.1 Leadbetterella sp.
ATAGAGAGCTGTTCAAATTCGTCTTTTTTGTTGCCTTCGTCGAGTCTTATGCTCAGTTCTGAACTTTTTATATCGTCAATTTTTGAAATCATTTTATTAATAGGTAGTAGCATTCTTTTTACAAAAAGCCAACCTGCTAAGGAACTAAAAATTAGCATCATAAATCCTCCAAAAACCAACATAAATGCTAAATTTTGTTGTTTTCTTAGTCCATATTTGTCTATTGCAGATGCTATTACTATATAAGGTTGCTTATTGTTTGTCGTAATATATCCAAACAACTCCCTTTCTTTTTCCTTCCAATAATAGGATTTAAATTGTTTTATTTTTACTAAATAATTTTGATTAAAACCCAATTGATCTTCCCCACTTTCATACACTACCTTGTTATTGCTATCATAAATAATAATTTCTTCATCTATTAAAGCAGTAAAGTTATTTTTATCCAGAAGTTTTAGAAGATCGGGACTGATCTCATTTTTATTAAAAAAAATTGTTGAAGCGGTGATTGCTTCTTGTTTCAAACGATTTTTACTCTCGTTTTTTCTATGATTCTCACTTTGGAAATAGATAATAAAACAAAACAAAGAAAGTAAAATAGCAAAAATAAAAAGATAGATGGTTATGAGTCGAAAGCGTATTGTCATTTGTTTTTCAACATATAGCCCATGCCTACAATGGTATGAATGAGCTTATTAGAAGACTCTTTGTCGATTTTTTTTCTAAGATAATTTACATATACTTCTATAAAATTTGTACCCGTATCAAAATTAATATCCCAGACTTTTTCAGCAATATCTATTTTTGAAACAACCCTACCTTTGTTTCTCATTAAGTATTCTAATAAATTAAACTCTTTGGCAGTAAGACTGATAACCGTATTATTTCTTCTTGCAACTTTTTCTTTTAAATCTAATTGCAAATCAGCTACTTGAATCATACTTTCAACCTCAGCAGAAGGGCGTTCCAAAGTGCGTTTTAAAAGTGCTTTTACTCTTACTAGCAATTCCATAAAATCAAATGGCTTCACTAGGTAATCGTCTGCACCTACTTCAAAGCCTGATAATTTATCACTTACGCTACCTAAGGCAGTAAGCATCAATATCGGTATTTTAGTATTGGTTTCTCTTATTTTTTTGCAAATTTCTAATCCGCTAATATCTGGCAAACCAATATCAAGAATGACTAAGTCAAAAGGTTTCGTTTCTAAAAGTTGTAGTGCTTCTTTCCCAGTTTCAGCAATTTCAGCAACGAAATTTTGCGTTTGAAGTCCTTTTTTAATAAATGTAGCAACTTTTTCTTCGTCTTCTACAATCAAAATATTTTTTAAATCCATCATTTTGTTCGAATATTAAAAATTTGTTTTTAATGATTTGTTTTTTATAAAACTGTAGTAAATCATCAATAATTTTGTAAAAGTAGATAATAGTCCTTAGAACGAAATTACAATAAAATTAGATTGTTATTAGAAAAAAACATTATTTTCTGTTTCGAATAATTTCATAATAATAGCCTATTTGAAGAAAGTCTCGGCCGCTTTCGTCATTAATTTTATAGTCAAACTGGTTAAGATAACCAATCATCACAGTTGATTGCTTTGTAATTTTACAATTTAAATTAATACTTGCTCTATTTCTTTCAAAATAAGGAGCTATATTAGTAAAAAACAATTCATTGTAAACTCCCATTTCCAATAAATTTTTTCCTTCTTTGTTTTTTAAAAGCGGATATACCACCCCATATCTATTTCTAAATCTATTTCTATAACCAGAAGGCGAAAATCTGAATTCTGTACGGATACGGTTTTCAATTTTCAAAGCATTGATTTGTTGGTTAATCTGAACTTGTGGCCATAAACGAACCTCAGACCTATTTTTGGGAAATACAAAATTTCCTCCATCGCCGTAGGTATCGTATTTTCCGCCAGCTATGGTAAAAACTATAGTTTTTTGGGGCTGAAAGTTAATGCCACCTTTAAATTCATGATAATTATAATTTGAATAAAATCGTAAGGAACGCAATTGCGCTTCACCAAAAGCACTCCACTTTTGATCTATTTTATATTTGGCGTTTAGTATATTCCATGAACCCAAATCTTGGGTTTTGGCACTAAAACCTATTAAAATAAAGCTCAAAGTTAGACTTAATGACCAGGGAATTATTAAATACCTTACATTTTTCAAAAATAAATTACTTTTTTGCTGTTTTCATTTGAATAACATCCACTAAGAAGGAGAATGCCATTGAAAAGTAAATATACCCTTTTGGAATTTCAAAATGAAATCCTTCAGCTAAAAGTGATACACCAATTATCATTAAAAAACATAAAGCCAAAACTTTGAAAGAAGGGTGCTGAGAAATAAATGAGCTAATTGGTTTTGCGGCCGCAAGCATAATAAGTACCGTGACCACCACTGCCGTGTACATTACCCAAAGCTCTTGAACCATGCCCACCGCTGTAATTATAGAATCGACAGAAAATACCAAGTCTAAAACTATGACTTGAGTTAATAATTTAGAAAAAGTGTGTTCTTTACTATTTCCAAGTTCATCTTCATTTTTATCTTCTGTTTTATGGTAAATCTCTTTGGTACTTTTATAAATCAAAAATAATCCTCCAAAAATTAAAATCAAGCCTTTACCAGTAATCTCAATGTTTACTACTTTAAATAGGGTTTGATCTAATTTCAATATCCAAGAAATGACGCCCAATAATGCTAGTCGCATTACCATAGCTAGGCCAATTCCCCAATACCTTAATTTTGCTCTTTGGCTTTCTGGAAGTTTATCAGCCAAAATTGATATAAAGATGATGTTGTCTATCCCTAAAATAACCTCTAGGGCTATTAAAGACAAGAGGGGAATTAAAGATTCTATAAGCATATTTTAATTAAATTGAATTGCAAAAATATTTCTTTTGGTTTGATAAGTTGAATTAGAATAACATTAGAACTTGAAATTGTCACTTAATGGGTGTTGAAAACGGGTCTGAGTACTAAAATTAATTTTTTCTATTTTAAATATTGGTCTACTAAAGCTTCTTTTTCCGCTATTGATAAACCTAATTTTGATGCTAAATTGATGGCCTGTAAACATTGTGTTTTGTCTTTGTTTTTTCCATAAAAATGAGCTGATTGCAGATAAAATGATTTTTTTTGCTTCTCATCTTTAATTGAAGCAAACCATTTATCTTTAATAGAAAGAAAATAGCTATGCATTTCATTTGTTGAGATTTTCTCATTTATTTTTACCATTAAGAAATTATATGTACTAGCTTCAGGGTAATAATTATAGAGTGTTTCGCAAATCTTGGCTGCCGTTTTAAAATCTTTCTGCGATAAATAAAAAACCAATTCTAAGTCCCAAAGCATAGTACTTATTCTTTTTTTGTCACCTCCAAGAATACTGAGATATGTTTTAATGGATTCTATATTGGCTTTTTCAATATTCGATTGGTTTTGCAAATGTTTTATTTGCCATTGAATTATGGTATAAAACACATCTTTTTCTCTGTTAGAATTTAATTCATAGGCGGCAGCAATACTGGAATTATTTATCCAAAATTTGAAGAAGTCATTTTCTGTAGATAAAATCACTTTTTTAAAAACATTCCAGGAGTTTTGGCTTTCCTTTTCAGATTCAGGTAGCTCATTTATAAACTTATTACAAATAATATTACTTTTTTCATAGTCTCTGAGCATTCTGTGAAATGTTGCACATTTTACATTTTCTTTGATTGAAGACTCAATTTTTTTTTCGCATTCTAGGCAAGAATTACCTCTTTCTGCATCAAATTGTTGGATAATACCCTGTGGTGTTTCTTGGGGTTCAATAAAATATTGTAGATTTCCATCATTATCAAAAAATAGGAAAGTTGGATAATTTAAAATTCTAATATTCTTTTTTTCTAAAAGCAAGACTTGCTCTTTATTACTCAAATCAATTTGAATATTGGTATAATTATCATTAAAATAATTTGCTAATGTCTCGTTTTTTAGGTTTTCGGATAAAGTTTTGCAATGCGTACATTCAGGGTGATAGCACTCAATTAGGACTTTTTTCCCGGTTTTAAATGCATTTTTTAAAGCTAAATCGAAATCGAAAAACCAATTAATTTGTCCTTCAGAATTTTCAAATGATAACATCAAAATTAAAAAAGCCAAAACTACTTTTTTCATGTTGTAATTTTTATTTTTTCTTCTTTTTCTTTTTACGTTTTTCTTGTTCTATTTCAAAATCTTTGATTTCTTTTATCACATCTTTCCACGTATGATTTTCTTGATCTGAAAACATTTTCGTTTCTTCGTAATCTTCTTTGCCTACCTCAATTTTGGGTAAAGGGCTTCCTACATATTTTTCAATCTCTGACAAAAGAGGTAACTCTTCACTGGCACAAAATGAATAAGCTTGACCTTTTTGCGTGCCTCTTCCCGTTCGGCCAATTCTATGCACATAGTTTTCAGGTTCTTCAGGCAAATCATAGTTTATAACATAATCTACGTTTGGAATATCAATGCCTCTGGCACTCACATCTGTTGCAATAAGGATTTTCAGATTTCCTTCTTTCAGATTTTTCATGGTGTCTTTTCTCTCCAAATGTGTCTTGTCGCTATGAATACTTTCGGTGGATATTCCTACCCTGCTCATCGCTGAGACTACCCTTTCAGCTCTTACTTTGGTTCTCACAAAAACTATCATCTTGCTCTCTGGGTGTTCTCGAACCATTCGCTCTAAAAAGAAACGCTTATCGTCCATTTCTACAAATGCCAAAGCGTGCGTAATGTTTTTAGAAATCGGATTATCTGGTGAAATCTGAATTCGAATCGCATTCTTAACTAAAGAATAGGCTAATTTTTTGATTACAGGATTAATAGTTGCTGAAAAGAAGAGCGTTTGTCTATTTTTAGGCAGATAACGGATTAAGTCCTCAATATCCTTAATAAATCCTAGATCAAGCATGTGGTCTGCTTCATCTAAAATGAGTATTTGCAGGTCGTCAAAATCAATAAAGCCTTGGGAACGAAGGTCAAACATTCTACCCGGGGTACTCACCAAAACATCCACTCCCTTTTGCAAAGCGGCAATCTGGGGTGCTTGATCTGTGCTTCCATGTAAGCCAAGAACTCTGATTTTGGTATGTTTTCCGATAGTTAAGAAAACGTCTACAATCTGTAATGCTAGCTCATGGGTGGGGGCCATTACTAGTGTGTGAATGCCTTTGGTTCTACGTTTTTGTTGTAAAATTAAATCTAAAACAGGAATTACAAAAGCAGCGGTTTTTCCTGTACCTGTTTGAGCAATTGCTAATACGTCTTCGCCTTTTAAAATGGGGGTAATTGCCTTAAATTGTATATCAGTGGGTTTTTTAAAGCCCATTTCTAATAAACTAGCTTTTAACTCCGCTGCAATTCTATAATCTTCAAACTTCATATTTTAATGTTTTCCTAAAAGATTATTTTCCTTTGCCCCAACTAATGATATCTTTTTTTGTGTCTTTTTTCTTTGGAGTGTGCCAATCGCGTTGTTGGGTTTTTTCACCGGCTTTATTTTTTTGAGCTTCAGAAACAACTATTGCTCTTCCTCCTTGCTCAGAACCATTTAGTGATTTTATGGCTTTCAAGGCTTGGTTATTATTCGTCATTTCTACAAATCCAAAGCCTTTATTCTGTCGTGTGGCTTTATCTATCACAATTGTTGCCGCTTTTACTTCTCCATATTCACTAAAAATAGCGATTAGGTCTTCTTCTTTAAATTTAAAGGGGATGCTCCCTACAAATATATCCATTTGTTTTACTTCGTTAAATTTCTAAAAACATCTTCTAGTGTCTCTCCATTTTTCTTTAAGGTAGACAAGCTATCATCTGCTACAATATTTCCTTTATTTATTATTATTACCCTATCGCAAATGGCTTCCACTTCTTGCATTATATGAGTGCTTAAAATTATGGTTTTATTTTTTCCAATTTCTTTAATTAAATTTCTAATTTCTACCAATTGATTTGGATCGAGACCCGTGGTAGGTTCATCTAAAATTAAAACTTCTGGGTCATGCAAGAGAGCCTGAGCCAAACCCACTCTTTGCCTGAATCCTTTCGAAAGTTGTTCTATCTTCTTATGCTTTTCGGGGTTTAAGCCTACTAAAATTATTACTTCTTCTATCCTTTTTTTTAACAATTGCCCTGCCATTCCATATAAACTTCCAACAAATGTCAAATACTCCACGATATACATTTCTAAATACAGCGGATTGTGTTCTGGCAAATAGCCTACTTGCCTTTTGCTTTCTAAAGAATCTACAGAGATAATAGTATCGTTTAACATTGCTTTGCCGGAAGAACTACTAATAAAACCAGCTAAAATCTTCATAGTTGTTGATTTTCCAGCACCATTTGGTCCAAGAAAACCCACAATTTCCCCATTGTTTATTGAAAAATTTATTGCGTTTACCGCTATTTGAGAACCATAAGATTTCGATAAATTACTAACACTGATTGACATTTCAATACTGAATTATTGTGATAATTACGCAAATTTACGTAATATTTTCTTAGTAAGCTTTGCATTTGGGAGTTTGATTATTTAAATGAAATTGTCTCAATGCTGTTAAAAATTGTTAAACGACTTTTTTTAGCAAAATCTTAATGATAGTTTTGAATCTAATTTTTTGTAGAATTGAGGAAAATTAATATTCTTATTGGTGTCATGCTCTTAGCTTTAATAGGCTTAGTGGCATTTCAGTGGTATTGGATTCAGAATGCCATAGAAATTAAAAATGAGCAGTTTGACAAAAAAGTGTTTGAAATTCTGACGGAGAGTAGTAGAAAAATAGAGAAACAAGAAATACTATTTTTGGCTAAGCAAAGAATGATAAACAATGAGAAAAATAGACTTATTTCAATTTCTAAAAAGCCAAATAGAAGCCTAAAAAAAATCAAGATTCAGTCTCAAGATATTGATGTAACTGCTCACTCTCAAACTGATTCTATGAATTTTGCATATGCTGAAGGCAACCTAATAAAAATTGAGCCAAGAGAGGTGTTTTCTATTGATATAAATAGTAGAAACATGGCCACAAATGATGTGCTTGGCAATCGATTTTTTATTTTTCCTGAATCAGAAGCACAATTTATTAAAGGTTTTTTAGATGAAGAACACCGAACAGTTGAACGCTTTAGAAAACGCTCCTTTGACTTGGCTCAAAAACAAAAAAGTATAAATGAATTGGTAAATTTAATGAACGATCCAGTTTTTACTGGCGTTTTTCCAAATCAGAATTTGAGTCAAAGTCAAGTTCAGAATCAAGTTCAGAGTCATCGAATTGATTTTTATATTACACCAGAAAGTGAACAAACCTCCAATTTTAGTATTCAAAAATCTGATGTTCAGGAAAAAAAGATAAAGGATATTTTACCAAAAGAAAAAAAGGCCTTAGAAAAAAATAATAAAAATTCGGAGAAAGCGGATTTAGTAAAGGATGTTTTTAAAGATTTTATTATGGGTAAAAGATCCATTGATGAAAGGCTTGGACAGCTTATGCTCGATACCTTACTTCAATCGGAATTTAAAAGCAATGGCATTAATATACCATTTAAATATGGTGTAAAAGATAAAGGGAACATAGTTTTTGCTTCTTTTTCGCATAATGAAATTCAAAACCCACTTCAAAAAGCCTATAAAGTTAAACTGTTTCCTAACGACTCCTATGCCCAGGAACAATATTTACATGTATATTTTCCTGAGAAAGATGATTTTATTTTGGGTAATCTTTGGAATATTTTTGGGAGTTCCCTTTTATTAATCGGTATGGTTGGTGGCATTTTTTACTATTCTGTAAACACTATGCTTAGTCAGAAAAAGCTTTCCAATATTAAAACTGACTTTATTAACAATATGACCCACGAACTCAAAACCCCAGTTTCCACTATTAGTTTGGCTTTGGAGGTAATTCGAGATAAAGAATTGGAGAAAAATCCTGAAAAAACTGAGCGTTACCTTACTATTATTGGGGAGGAAAATAAAAGATTAGGAACTCAAATCGAGAAAGTTTTGCAAATTGCACAGCTAGAAAGTGGTGACATAAGCCTTAAATTTGAGAATCTTGATATTAATGAAATATTAAATCAAGTAATTGAGAGCATGGGAGTACAAATGGAGCAATTGAATGTGGAAGTGGGGGTCCATTTTCAAACTATTATTCCAAGTGTTTCTGCTGATAAAGTCCATTTAACTAGCATTTTTGTTAATTTATTAGATAATGCAATCAAATATTCAAAGCAATATCCCAAACTTTTAATAAGTACAGAGAGTACAGATAGTGAAGTTATAGTAAAAATAAAAGATAATGGAATAGGCATCCCCAAAGACCAAATTAATAAAATTTTTGACAAATTTTATCGGGTTCCTAAAGGTAACTTACATGATGTTAAGGGCTTTGGTTTAGGATTAAGTTATGTAAAAAGAATGCTAGAACTACATGGTGGAAAAATAGCTGTGCACAGCAAAGTAAACGAAGGAAGTGAATTTATTGTGACTTTACCAAACGCTTAAAAACTTAACCCTTATGAAAATACTTTTGGCAGAGGATGACCACAACTTAGGAACATTGTTACATGAATACCTAGAAGCTAAAGGCTATGAGGTAATGCTTGCAAAAGACGGAAACGAAGGCTTAGATCTATTTTTAAAACACGAATTTGATTTTTGTATTTTAGATGTAATGATGCCCAAAAAAGACGGGTTTGCTTTGGCAAAAGAAATAAAAATCAAAAATGCTGAGATTCCTTTAATTTTTTTAACCGCAAAGTCGATGCAAGACGACACTCTAAAGGGCTTCGAGTTGGGTGCAGACGACTATATCACAAAACCTTTTAGTATGGAAGAGCTTTTAGTAAGAATAAAAGCCATTTTGAAGCGAACAAAGAAAATGGAAATCGAAGTAGCTTCGGGTCAATATAAGATAGGAAATTACGATTTTTTCCCCAATCAACACGAATTGCAAGCCAATGGGGTTATTCAAAAATTAACTACCAAAGAGTCGGATTTGCTTTTACTTTTTAGTAAAAATTCAAATCGAGTGGTAAGTCGAAGCTATGCTTTAAAACTTATCTGGGGAGACGATTCTTATTTTAATGCCCGTAGTATGGATGTTTATATTACGAAGCTTCGAAAATTTCTAAAATCTGACCCCAGTATTCAAATCATGAATTTACATGGGGAAGGTTTTAAGCTGGTGTGTTAAATAGGAATTTTTTAAGTCTTCTCAGGTCTGAATAACACCCACATTGTACCGTTCTGTAATAGGAGCATGATTAGCAGCTTCTATTCCCATGCTCACTATTTTACGAGTTTCGGTGGGATCAATAACACCATCTACCCAAAGTCTGGCAGCTGCATAATAAGGACTTAATTGTTCGTTATATTGCTTCAAAATTTTATCTAAAAGCTCTTTCTTCTCTTCCGCACCGATTGCGAATCCTTTAGATTTTAATGCGGCTTCTTGTATTTGCAGTAAGGTATTACCCGCCGCAGCACCACTCATCACGGCCATTTGAGCGGTTGGCCAAGCATAGATAAGGCGTGGGTCATAAGCTTTTCCGCACATAGCGTAGTTGCCTGCTCCATAGCTATTGCCAACAATAAAAGTAAACTTTGGCACTACTGAATTGGCCATTGCGTTTACTAATTTAGCCCCGTCTTTTATAATTCCTCCTTGTTCTGATCTACTTCCAACCATAAAGCCGGTTACATCTTGAAAAAACACCAAAGGGATTTTCTGTTGGTTACAATTCATAATAAATCGAGCCGTTTTATCGGCCGAATCACTATAAATAACACCTCCCATTTGTAGTTCTGGCTTGCCACCCGGCTTTTTGGCTTTTACCATTTCTCTTTGGTTGGCAATAATTCCCACGGCCCAACCGTCTATTCGAGCCAGCCCACAAATAATGCTTTTACCATATTCTTTTTTATATTCTTCTAGGCTGCCTTCGTCAACAATAGTTTCTAATACCGAAAGCATATTATATGGTTTTGTTCGGTCCAAGGGCACAATTTTATATACTTCCTCAGGTTTTGATTTGGGAGAAACCGCTTCTTTTCTGTCAAAACCGGCCTTAAAATTATGCCCAATTTTATCCATTACATTTTTTATTGCATCTAAACATGCTTTGTCGTTGGGATATTTGTTGTCTGTAACTCCAGATATTTCAGAATGTGTAGATGCCCCCCCTAAAGTTTCAGCATCCACATCTTCGCCAATAGATGATTTTACCAAATAGGGGCCTGCCAAATAAACGGAGCCAGTTCCTTCCACAATAAATGCATAATCTGACATAATAGGCAGATAAGCTCCCCCAGCAACACAACTTCCCATTATTGCTGCCAATTGGGGAATTCCCATGGAGGACATTCGAGCATTATTCCTGAATATGCGTCCAAAATGCTCTTTGTCTGGGAAAATTTCATCTTGCATGGGTAAATAAACTCCTGCTGAATCCACTAAATAAATTATTGGAAGCCTATTTTCCATTGCAATTTCTTGGGCTCTTAAATTTTTCTTTCCAGAAATTGGAAACCATGCACCGGCTTTTACAGTGGCATCGTTAGAAACAATAACACAAAGTCTGCCTTTAACATACCCTAGAACGCAAATCGCTCCTCCATTTGGGCAGCCACCTTCGGCTTCATACAGGCCATCGCCTGCAAACTTGCCTATTTCCACATATTCTGAATTTAAATCCAAAAGATAAAATATGCGTTCCCAAGCAGTTAATTTCCCTTTTTCTTTATGTTTTTTTGTTTTTTCAATACCTCCACCTAGTTTCAGCGTTTCTGTTTTGTTGTGTAAAAGTTCTAAAAGCTCATTCATGTTATTTGTATTTTATTTAAGACACTCTATCAATTTCAATACTCTTTTAACTGCAGGTTTAATTAGCGTATTCTTTTCTATTAATGACCAGAATTTAATTGCTTTTACTTTAAAATTTATTAAAAGTATTTGATTAAATCTTATTATTCCTCAAATATGATTAAAATTGTAAAAAGTATAAAATTATTAGTGATATTTGTTTAAATAATAATTAGTACAACAATTAATTTTAGTAACAATGGACCAGGATATGAACTTAATAAGGCAGAGTGCTAAAGACTTTGCTGAAACATACATAAGGCCTATGGTGATGGTTTGGGATGAGGATCAAACGTTTCCAATAGACCTTTTTAAGAAATTAGGAGAGCAAGGCTTTATGGGAATTTTGGTGCCAGAGCGATACCAAGGATCTGGATTGGGCTATCAAGAATATATAACCATTTTAGACGAAATATCTAAAGTTTGCGGCTCTATTGGTTTGTCAGTAGCTGCCCATAACTCACTTTGCACCAATCACATTCTGAGTTTTGCAAATGAATCACAAAAACAGAAATATCTTCCTAAATTGGCAACAGGTGAATGGATAGGTGCTTGGGGACTAACCGAAACGGGTTCGGGCTCTGACGCAGGGGGCTTGGCAACTGTGGCTCAAAAAGAAGGTGATTATTATATTTTAAACGGTTCCAAAAATTTTATTACCCATGCCATAAGTTCTCAAGTGGCCGTAGTAATAGCAAGAACCGGAGAAAAAGGAGATAGTCACGGGATGACTACGTTTATTATTGAAAAAGGAACTGCTGGTTTTTCTTCCGGGAAAAAAGAAAATAAATTGGGTATGAGAGCATCTGAAACTGCTTGTTTATTTTTTGATAATTGTAGAATACATAAAGACCAAGTAATTGGTGAAGAAGGTGATGGATTTATTCAAGCTTTAAAATTATTGGATGGTGGAAGGATTTCAATTGCCGCTTTGTCATTGGGAATTGCAAAAGGAGCTTATGAATGTGCTTTAAATTATGCGAACGAAAGAGAACAATTTAATCAAAAAATATTTGATTTTCAGTCAGTCGGTTTTAAACTTGCAGAAATGGCCACTGATATTGAAGCAGCAGAGCTTTTAACCAGAAAAGCAGGAATGATGAAAGACAATGGAGAAAAAGTTACCAAGATGGGTGCTATGGCCAAACTTTTTGCTTCAGAAACCGCAGTGGAGGTTTCTAATGAAAGTGTCCAAATTTTTGGTGGTTATGGTTTTACAAAAGACTTTCCTGCCGAAAAATATTTTAGAGATGCCAAGTTGTGTACGATTGGTGAAGGAACATCAAGCATTCAAAAAATGGTGATTTCTAGAGAAATTAAGAAAGATGTTAAATAGAGAGGAAATAGTTGTAGTGGATTGTCCAAGAGATGCAATTCAAGGCATGAAAGAAATGATTTCGGCTGAAAAAAAAGCTATGCATATTAATAATCTTTTAAAAAGTAATCTTTTTGATTGGATAGATTTTGGAAGTTTTGTTTCGCCACAAGCGGTTCCTCAAATGGCCGATACAAAGGAAGTATTGGATAGAATAGTACTTAATAGCACCAAGCTTTTGGCTATTGTAGTAAATGAAAGAGGGGCACTAGAAGCCTGCAATTTCGACAAAATTACGTATTTGGGATATCCTTTTTCTATTTCAGAAGTATTTCAAAAGCGAAATACCCAATCCACTATAGAAGAGTCGTTTGAGAAACTGAAAAACATAGTTGAAATTTCAACAAAGCATGCTAAGATTCCAGTGGTGTACATTTCGATGGCTTTCGGAAATCCATACGGGGAAGTTTGGAATAAAGAATTGGTTTTTGAATGGATAAAAAAAATAGCTGCTTTGGGTGTAGTTGAGTTTTCATTAGCCGACACCACCGGTGAAGCTAATAAAGTGCAAATTAAAGAACTGTTTGAGGCCTGCATTCAAAAATTCCCCAGCATTCGAATTGGTGCTCATTTTCATTCCGAAAAAGCAAGTAGTTTGGATAAAATCAAAACTGCTTTTGAAGCTGGTTGCAGGAAGTTTGATGGTGCTATTTTAGGCTTCGGAGGTTGCCCTTTTGCAAACAATGAC
>DAIQBE010000036.1:0-12872 GCA_036781325.1 Leadbetterella sp.
ATAAAGAATTTAAAGTTAGTGGATTGCCCGTTAATATGTTAGCAGGCAATGTGAGATGGAGCCCTACAGAAAAAAAGATTGCATTTACAAATACAACCAATAATCGTGTTGATTTGTACATTTTGGATGTTGCAACTAAAACGGCAAAAAAAATCAACACTAAAGCTCTAAATGTAGTTTTGGGTGCTGATTTGACCTGGTTTGATGACAACACCATTGTTTACAAAATAGCAATTGCAAGCCCTAATGCTGCACCAGCCAAGCCTATTACACCCAAAGGCCCAACAATACAGCAAAATATAGGAAAAGCTGCGCCTGGCCGCACCTATCAAGATTTAATTAAAACTCCTTATGACGAGCAATTATTTGAGTTTATGGCAATGGCTCAAATTGTTATAAATCGTGGAGGGGTAGAAACAACTTTTGGTAAACCTGGCATTTTTGAATCGTACACATTGTCTCCTGACAAAAAGTACTTTTTGTTGGAAGTTTTAAAGAAACCTTTTTCATATTTAGTTACAGCTAATGGATTCCCGACATCCATTTTGGTAATGGATGTTACAGGAAAACTCATTAAAGAGGTGGCTGATTTGCCGAGTGCCGAAACAAGGCCTTCTGGGAATGACAACGTTCAGAATATTCCAAGAGGATTCGAATGGAGATCGGATGAACCTTCTACTTTGGTTTGGTGTATGCCTTTAGATAGTGGTTTGATTAAAAAAAATGTGGAATTTCATGATGTGGTATATTCTCAAGCCGCTCCTTTCAATTTAGAAAAACAGGAATTGTTCAAAACGAAAATGAGATTTAGGGGCATAACTTGGGGTAACCAAAGTTTTGCATGGGTTTCCGAAGCGCTTATTGGAAAACAAGCCTTGAAAGTAAGTAGATATTCGACTAGTAGTAAAGTTTTATCAACATTATTTGAAAGAAATATTACTGATGCTTATGGCAATCCAGGAACTCCATTAATGACAAAAAATAGTTTTGGTAAAGAGGTAATTTTAGTAGAAGGAAGTACAATTTTCTTAAATAATATAACAGGTTCTTCACCTAAAGGGGATTTGCCTTTTTTAAACCTTTTTGATTTTGAAACAAAAAAAACAGAAACCCTTTGGAAGTGTAGTGAAGGTACTTTCGAATTCATTTTGGACGTTTTAGATGCCAAAAATTTTACATTTATATCAAGAAAAGAATCTAAAACGGAAGTACCCAATTACTATATAAAGAATTTAAAATTGAAAATTGCAGATATGCCAATTACTGCTTTCACAAACCCATATCCAGGATTAGTTGGTGTAAATAAGCAAAAAGTAAAATATACTCGAAAAGATGGAATTGAGCTTACCGGAGATTTGTATTTGCCAAAAGGATATAACAAAGAAAAGGATGGGGCTTTGCCAGTATATTTATGGGCTTATCCTCGAGAATTTAACAATGCGGCAGATGCCGCTCAGGTTCGAGGAAGCGAAAATAAGTTTACAACGATATCTTGGGGAAGTCCGATTTATTATGTAACTCAAGGTTTTGCTGTGCTCGATAATGCAGAAATGCCAATTGTTAGTAAAGGCGGTGATACAAAACCTAACGATGATTTTATAGAACAACTAACACTTAATGCAGAAGCTGCAATAAATCATTTGTCGGACCTAGGAGTTGGCGATAGAAATAGAGTTGCGGCTGGTGGCCACAGTTACGGTGCATTTATGACAGCTCACTTGTTAAGCCATACCAAGTTATTTAAGGCAGGAATAGCACGTAGCGGAGCATACAATAGAACATTAACCCCTTTTGGTTTTCAAGCCGAAGACAGAACCTACTGGGAAGCCCCAGATTTGTATTTCAAAATGAGTCCTTTTAGCTATGCAGACAAAATAAAAACTCCACTTTTACTTATTCATGGGGATACAGATGACAATCCTGGAACTTTCCCGATAAATAGTGAACGTATGTTTAGTGCAATCAAAGGCCATGGTGGTACTGTAAGGTTTGTGTTTTTACCTTATGAAGCTCACGGTTACAGAGGAAAAGAAAATTTGCTTCATATGTTGTGGGAGCAAAATGAATGGTTAAAAAAATATGTGAAAGAAAGTAAATAAAGAAATCTTTTTAAAATGCCCATTTTTGTAAATAGAAATGGGCATTTTAAAAAAAAAAATGATATTCAGATTAGATCTTTTAGGCGAGTTCAAAGTATGAAAGTCAATAGAGATTCATATTTTAAAAAAAGCTAAATTACTTAAACCTTAGGAGGTAAAAGCTTATACATTACTGGTGTAACTATCCTTGTTAAAATTAAGGAAGAAATAAGGCCTCCAATAATTACTAATGCTAAGGGAGAGTACAAAGGAGAATGTTCTAGAACTAAAGGTATCAAGCCACCTATAGCGGTGAAAGTGGTTAAAACAATAGGTATGAAACGTGTTTCTCCAGCTTTTTCTATTGCTTCGTCTATGCCCATGTTTTCTTCTTTTCTAAGGTAATTGGTATAATCAACTAACAGTATAGAGTTTTTTACTTCAATTCCTGCGAGTGCTATTATTCCTACTATAGCCGTAAATGAAAGGGAATATCCAGCTAAATATAAAATTCCAACGGCTCCAATCATTCCTAAAGGTATAACAGAGAGCACAATAAAAGAGCTCTTAAAAGTTTTAAATTCTAAAACAAGAATAGCCAAAATTCCAAATATAGTAATAATAATAATTGTACCTAAACCTCCAAAAACTTCGGCTTGTTGTTCTTCAGCCCCAGCCATTTTTATGGTATAGCCTTTTGGTAATGTTAATGTTGCCAATTTTTCTTTAAATTTTGTTTGAACGCTTGGGGTTAAATACCCATCTGCCACAAAGGCGGAAACACTAGTGTAACGGTCTTGATCATAGTGTTGAATACGGTTAGGAGAAGACTCAAATGAAATAGTAGCTAATTGACTCAATGGTACTTGACCACCATTTGGAGTTGGAACATAAATTTTGTCGAATGCTTCCATAGAAACCTTTTTTTCTCTAGGAACTGTAACAATAATATCGTGATCGTCTCCGTCTTTAGCTTGAAATTTACCCACTAATAAACCTGATATTGCCATTCGAATGGATCTATCAATTTCTGCAGTAGCAATACCCATCATGCCAGCTTTCTCTTTGTTTATTATAACTCTAAGGTCGGTATTTACTGCTCCCATTGGGTTGTTTACATAGATAGTACCTTCCGTAGTTTTATACATATTTTCGACTTTTGCTGCCAAATTTTGCAAAGAGTCTATGTTTTCGCCAAAAATTCTTAAGGCCAAAGGTGCTTCTACCGGGGCACCTTGTTCAAACTCAATAACTTTAATTTTGGATCCGGGATAATTATTTAACTTGTCTCTTAAAGAAGCAATATACGCAGCAAGCTGGGGTGCTTCAGTTTTTTCTTTTAATTGTACGAATATTTGCCCAAAATTGCTAGAGGTTCCTCCTCGTGGCAATAGGTTATAATAAATTCTAGGATTGTCTTTACCCACATTAGATGCATAATTTCTAATAATACTGTCTTTTGAAATTATACTTTCCACAAAACGCACCGCCCTATCTGTTTCAGTTAATGAGGTACCCAAGGGTGTTTCAATATTAATTAGAAATTGAGGCTTATCGGATTTTGGGAAAACACTTACTCCAATCACTTTAATTAAAGATAAACTAGCAAAAAATATTGCTGCTGCTAATATTAAAGTTTTAATAGGATTGGAGAGTGACAAGTGCAATATCTTTCTGTAAGATCCTTCAATAATTTTGGTCATAAATTGTAAAACTATGTTTCCTTCTTCTTTTTCTTCTTTAGGCATAATTAAGCTTGCCAAAAAAGGAACAATCGTTAAAGAAACAAAAAGCGATGCAAGTACTGTTGTAATTACTGCCATTGGTAAGCTTCTTATGAAGTCACCTGAAGATTCGGGGAGAAAAGTGAGGGGTAAAAAAGCAAATATTAAGGTTGCCGTACACCCAATTACTGCTAGGCTGATTTGTTTTGTTGCAGAAACAGCAGCTTCTTTTCGGCTATGACCCATTCTTATATATCGTGCAATATTTTCAACTACCACAATCGAATCATCTACCAATAAACCTAGAGAAATTACTAATCCCACTACAGATAATTGGTTTATACCATAGCCGAGAAAATCTAAGCCTGCCAGTCCTATTGCTAAAGATAGGGGAATAGAAATCATTACAATTAATGCAGCCCTAAAACCTAGAGGTATCAATGTTATTAATACTAAAACTATTGCTATTCCAAAATCTCTTGCTAAACCCAACAAGCTTTTTGAAACACTTTTGGCTTGATCAAAACTTTTTTCAAATTTGATATTCGAAGGTAAGTCTTTAGAAAAATCTTCAATTATTGGAGTTATTTTAGCATTTACATCAAAAATATTAGTGTTCTTTTTTTGAGATGCTGTGATAAATATTCCTCTTTTCCCATTTAGCCTAGCCAAATAAGAATCATCGTCATAAGCCATATAAACTTCTGCTATGTCCTTAAGATAGGTTATTTGTGTACCAGATGTACTAACCACTGTGTTTTCGATTTCTTCTATAGAATCATAGGAACCAGAAGTTTTAACATTTATTTTTTTGTCACCAATTTCAATAGCTCCTGCGGGTATATTGGTGTTTTCAGATTGGATTAAGCCCAATATTCTAGCTATTGGAATTTTAAATTGTGCAGCTCTATCGGTATTTATTGCTACTCTAACTATTTGTCTCGGGGATGCCCAAATTTCCACTGTTTTTAGGCTTTTTACTTTTAATAATTGACTTTTTAATTCTTCTGCATAAGTATTAAGTTGTTCAAAAGATGCCGTTTCAGACAGAAATGATCCTTGTATTATGTTTACAGTTTCAGGTGTATATTTAAAAACATCAATAGAAAACAAATCTTGAGGAAGTTTACTTCTTAAGGCATTCAATTCCCTTAAGGTCTCATTGTACTTCTCGTTTTCATCAACATCATGGTTGTATTCAATTACAACAGAAGCAACTCCATCCGCCGCTGTTGAGACCATTTTTTTTATGTCGGCAATACCGCTCATTTTTTCTTCTATTGGCTCTAAAATTAATTTTTCAATGTCTTCTGGGCTAGTGCCTGGATAAACAACAACAATTGAATTGAAAGTCGCTTTTAAAACTGGATCTTCAGCTTTAGGCATGTTTATAAGAGAGCTTACCCCAAGAGCAATTATCATTATAAAAATAATGATTGTAAACTGGTGATTTTTTACTGAGAATTCGGTGATTTTCATCTTTATATTCGGATTTTACTTTTATCTACTTCAATTAAATACTTATTTTTAGATGCACAATACGCCCAAAAATCATATACTTTTTATGCCTTTTCAAGCGAGTTTACTTTTCCAACAGTACCGAGCCAGTAAATTAAGTACCACAAGAAACTTTTCTAAACAATGATCTTTTGCAAAATTTGAATTTACCTTCTTCCTTCTAATAAGATTCAGTGACATCAAATTTTTCCATGGAACATTCAGTCAACATTAGGAACAGTAAGAATTTATATTGAAAAGTTAAACATTTTGAAATTTAATTTTTTGGCAAAATGTTTTTTTAAATATTTGATAATGAGAACTATAATTTGGTGCGAAACTTTAGTTAATTGTTTATCACTTTTACTTTTTGACCTTCAACAAGAAAACCACCACCTTTCGTAATAATTTGCTCGTTTTCTTTCAAACCAATCAACACTTCTATCTCTTCCCCTTTAATTTTGCCAATTTTTATATTTCTTTTTTTTGCAATAGTCCCTTCCAAAACAAATACTGTTGCGTCACTTTCATTTGCATCAACTAAGCCCGAAATTGGCATAACTAATGATGAATTTTTGTTAACTGGTTGAATAACCGCTCTTGCTACAAATCCAGAAATCATATTTTTTGAATTTGGACTCATCTGCAATTCTATTTCATAAGTTCCGGTAGCTGGATTTACTGATTGGGCAATTTGAGAAACAGTTGCTTTAAAATTTTCATCAGGATAAGCATCTAAATACACTATTGCGTTATTACCTACTTTCAATTTTACCACTTCTTTATCAGCTACACCAACATTAACAATAAAAGCCGATTGTGAGCCAGTACCTAAAATAAAAGCGGGTGCAAAAGGGGTAATTAACTCACCTTGCTCACTTATTTTTCTTAACACTCTTCCAGAAACTGGAGCATATATTTTTGAAAGTTTTTGATTAAATACTGCAGCTTGCATGCTTTGAGTAGCTAAATCTAAACCAGAATTAGCGTCTAATAAATTGGTTTGTGTTGCAGCTTCGTCTTCGTACAAATTTTTTACTCTCTCATAATCTCTTTTGGCTTTTTGTAAACCAATTTTTGCTTGGTTAACTTGAGCATCTATTTCGGCAAGGTCTAGTTCTGCAAGCAGTTGTCCTGCCTTTACCATTTGGCCCTCGTTTACATAAACTCGCTTAATTAAGCCACCTGTTTTAAACGCCAATTTAATTTCAGATTTAGAGGATAGAACTCCAGCAGTTTCAATGCTTTCTCCTAATGTTTTCCTTATAACATTCGACGTTTCGACCACTGAAATTTCTTCCTTTTGATTATTTTTCTGATCCGTATTTTTTGAACATGAGCCAATAATTGCTCCTGATAAGATTGTTAATATTAAATATGCTTTTTTCATTTCAATTATGTAATTTTAATTAATAACCGCTAACTTTTTTTAAATTTGCAAATTTTACCCAAACATCGTATTTGGCTAAAGATTCGCTAAGCTTCGAAATTAAATCGTCGTTTTGGGCTTTGGATACCTCCACAAAAATTGCATTTCCATTTTTGTATCTACTGTTTACTATTTCTAATATTTTTTGTGTTTTCTCTATGCCACCTTTTGTGCTATGGTAATTGGATACAGAAGCCTGGAGTTCTCTAAAGTTTTGATTTACTTGAAGTAATATTTGTTTTTTTAACTCTTCTTTTTTTAACTCTAGAATTGATTTGGAAATTTTGGATTGTTGAACTCTATGTTTCTTTTCATTGCCATGATATAAATCCCAACTTATACCAAATTGTGCCAAAGCGTATGCTTGATTTGTAAACGTATATCCGAATCCTTGAAAGCCCATATTTCCTCCTACGAAAACTTGTGGAAGTTTGGCATTTTTTTGTTGTAATAAAATGTTGGCATCGTTTACTTTTAGACCACTATTAATTTGATTAAATTCAGGTCTAAAGACTAGCGCATTTTCATTTAAAATGGCTAGATCTGGAAAGATTGGTAGCGTATTAGTTAAAGAACTATCAATTACAATTTCCTCAGACAGATCTTTATTTAAAAGGAAATTAAAATATGCCTTTGCCAAATCTTTGTTTTTTTGAGCTACCATTATTTGTTGTTCAAGTTTGGTAATCTCATACTCTGAGGTTAGTAAAACATCTTTTAAAGCTACTTTTTGATCTACAAGTTTTCTGTTTAATTGGTCAACTTGTTGTAATATTCCTCGAGACTGTTCGTAAATCTTTATTGCTTCTACCGCTTGCAGATATTGAAAATAAGCAATTTCAATTGAATGTTTTATTTCAAACTCTAATGTTTTCTTTTTAGCATATTCAGTTTGAAGTAGTTCCTTTTGCAAAGCTATGTTATACTTAATATCAGAATTGAAAATTGGATATTGGAGCGAAATTTTTGTATCATGAAAATTATTTGGTGCCAATAGCTCATCCACATTTTCTACCTGAGGGAAACTCGAGCTTTGAGTAAGTTTATTTAGTGTATTATAAACAGGATTTAATAAATCGCCAATCGGAAATTGTAATCTTCGACCCCCAGCTGCCAAAGTATATGTTGGTGCAAAAGTTATTCTTGGGAATAAGCTGGTTTTAGCAATTTCTATACTTTTCATTGCTTTATTTAACTCTAGTTTTTCTTGTTTAAGGGAGAGATTATTCTCTATGCCACTTGTTATATATTGGTCTAGAATTTTTGATTGTGCGTTAATCGATGTAGTAATTTTCCAGAGCAAAATAAAGAGTATTAGCTTTTTCATAAATTATTTTGAACATTAATTGTGGTTATCTTTTCGTTAAAGCCAAATTAGATGCTGCTTTAGCAACAATTTTCCCATCTTCATTATATATCTTACATTCTACGTGTGCCATTGTTCGTCCGTCTCTAATAACTTCAGTTTCTGCTCTTACCGTTTGGCCAATTGTACCGGGTCTTAAAAAATCTATGTTTAGATTAACAGCTACATAAAATCCTTCTTTACCCAATGAAAAGGTAGTCATACCGATTACTTCATCTATTATTCCTGCTAAAACTCCTCCGTGCATAATTCCAGCAGGATTTGCAAATTCTTCTCTCACCTTAAATTCAATTATTAGCTTTCCAATTTCTGCTGCTAATATTTTTCCATTTAGCCATCTACCAAATGGAGATGGGCTGTTTTCTGTTGTTTCTTTACCAATTAGTGTTTTAAAATATTCTATCATCTTTATTTTTGTTTTCCAATACTGTTTAAATTGCGGTGCTTAAATCCTACATTTTGTTTTAATATATAGCCTAAAATTTTTCTATTTCTGGTTGAGTTAGAAGAATAGCTTTAGCCTTTAAGATTTCATTATTTAAATTAAAATAGACAGTTACTACCAATAAGATTGAAATGGTATTTTTTGAGATTTGTAAATAAACCTGCCATTGAAATGCCTGGCTTTAATATTAATTCAAAAATCGCATCCATTGGTAATCTATTGATAATATAAATTGGGCTATACTATCAAATTTTAATTTTTTTTTTACTTTAATTGAATACCTAGTTTTCGTATTTTTTCCAACTTTGATTTTCTAAATTCTTCTGTTGATAACCTAATTGGGCCAATTGAAGTAATGCTTACGGGTTTTATTCCGCAGAACTCTAGAATTGTATTTTTTAATGCCCTATGCGCAGGAGCCCAATATACCAACCAGAAATACCAGGTGGGTTGATCCATTGTTGTAATTATTCTTGCTGATTTTCCTTTCAATAATTTATCCCACAAAAGTGAATTCTCTCGTTTTTGAAAAGCAAAACCTGGAAGAAACAAACGATCAAAAAATCCTTTCATTAATGCGGGCATCCCTCCCCACCATAATGGATACACAATTACTAAATGGTCAGCGGTTTTTATTTTTTCCCAAGCTAGTACCAAATCCGTTTCTAGATCAGTTCGTTTTCTATATCCAAAAGTTAAGTTGGGGTTAAATTGTAAATCACTAATCACAATTTCATCTACTGTGGCACCACTTTCTAATGCCCCATCTTTATAGGCTTTTGAAAGACTTCTACAATAACTCTCTGCATCGGGGTGGCCTTGAAGTATTAATATCTTTTTCATAGGAAATAAATTGCTAAAAAAGTGGTAATGCTAATCGAAAAGCATAAAGGGGTATAGTATTTAGTATCGTTTATTGAAAAAGGAGTTCCTTTTATTTTTTTTGTAAAACCTACATATTTAAAATCCCCAATTGCTCTTATTAAGAATACTATTCCTAGAACTATCAAAATAGCATTTTGATAGTTTTTCAAAATGGATACTTGAAAAAATCCTGCTGCATGTCCATAAATTAAAGACATCATGTAAAAAGAAATTGCTACAATAAGAGTGATAAAAGAAGAGGGCATAAATACTTGTTTTTCAGAAGATGACTGAGGTAGAACGGCTAAAGATGCCGTTTTGCCTCCCATTGCCCAATAAATATGCAAAGAAGCAATCACGAAAAGAATGCCGAAATGAATTGTAAAAATAGTTTGACTCATATCATTTATATTTATAAGTTTCTTAAAGTTTCTATCATTACATCTAAAGCTTTATAAAGTCTTGGTGTGCGTTCTTCTTCAGGAAACATATGCATACGTTTTCTTAAATGTAAAGTAGCGAAACCATGGACATTTGCCCAAATCATCATAGCTAAATCATCAGTATCTTGATTTTTAAAATGTCCATTTACTTTACAGGCCTCTATTATCATTTTTAACATGTTTAGAGCTGTATGGCCGTCTTCCCAAATATCATCTCTACATTCAAGAGCGTCTATTGGAGCTGACATTAGAAACATAAGTTCATATAATTCTGGATTTTCAATAGCAAATTGTAGGTATTCGTGTCCCATTGCTATCAATTGTTCAAAAGGGTCATTAATTGGTGATACATTTATGAATTTTTGAATCAATCCTTGAAATGCCTCTTGGTGTAGTTCGAAAAGCAACTCATTTTTATCTTTAAAATATAGATAAATGGTACTAGGGCTATATTCTATTGCATCGGCAATGTTACGTATACTGGTTTTTTCAAAACCTTGGTCTAAAAACAATGCTTTGGCTGCCTCTAGTATCTTTCGCTTCATTCCTTCTTTTTCTCTTTCTTTTCTATCTGCGACTCCCATTTTTTTAACAGTAGTTTTTAAATTAACGATGCAAATAAAATGAACAGTGTTCAGTAAAACAAATTTTTTTTTATTTTTCTGTAAAAAATTTAGCAATTATTCTTAATAATAAAGAAAAAGGCTAAAATTTGGTAGTTTTGATTTTACAAAAACAGCAATGACTTTTTTGATTTTAGTATTTTTTAGACTTTTGGTTTGGCTGGGAGAGGTCAAATCTGTAGTAGTGGGCATTCAAGATGGTGATACCATTGAATTGAAAATGGTATACAATGGGGATAATGCCAGAAATAGAAAAGGAAAAAATCTTAGAATCCGATTGTCTCATGTAGATTGTCCTGAAAAAGGGGAGCCTTTTTACAGGAATGCAAAGCAATTTAGTGCAAATTTGTGTTTTCAAAAAACAGTTACCATAATTCATTCAAATAAATTCGATAGATATGGTAGACTAATTGGAGAGGTTATTTTACCAAACGGCAACAATCTTAATAAAGAACTCATCAAAGCAGGTTTAGCTATTCATTTTAAAAAATATTCCAATTCTAGTATTTATTCCAATTTAGAATTGCAGGCAAGGATAAAAAAAGTGGGAATTTGGCATAATTAAAACTTTATTTTTTTGCAAAAAGCAAATATCCATTTTGTCCTTTAATGCTTAAATTTAATAAACTATATTTATCCTTGTCTGATTTAATAGTCAGGTAAAATGAATTTGACTTTTCGAATAACTCTATAAATTTACTATCGGCTTCGGTTTGAGGAGGTTTGTTTAAAATTTGTAGTTTTGTATTTTCAAAATCACCGCTTTCAAAAAGTTTGTTAAAATTTAGGGTTTTATAGGTAAATGTTCCCTGGGCAATCAATAGATTTATTCTTGCAGAATAAGTATTATCAGCGTTAAAAATAAGATTATATTTGCTTTTTTCATAATCAAAATCTTCACAAACTAAACATTTGTAATCTGTTAAGTTACCAAAATTACCTACATAGTGCCATTCTCCTAACATACTATTTTGAGGGCTTAGCATATTAGATTGGCAGCTAGCAAATGAAACTATAAAGACTAAAAATAAATTTTTCATATTGTTCTTTTTGCAGTAGACTGTGTATGTTAGAAAATAGTTGTGACAAAGTATAAATTCCAGAATTTATTTTTAAACGTTCAAATATTTAAAAATTGGATATTTTTGCATAAAATTAATTTTTGAATGCATTTAACATCCAATTATAGGTATTTTGTTTTAAATAAACCCATAAATATGGTTTCACAGTTTATTGGACATGAAATTGGAAACATGTTAGGGAAAATTGATTTTGATTTTCCAGAAGGCACTCATGCTATCGGAAGGTTAGATAACTTATCAGAAGGGCTTCTGATTTTAACCACAAACAAACGAGTAACAAAATTGCTTTTTCAAAGTATAATCCCTCACAAACGTACTTATCTCATTCAATGTAATGCTAATATAACGGAAACTAATTTGGAGGAATTAAGAAATGGGGTATCTATTATTATTCGAGGAAATTCTCTTTGGACCACAAGTCCATGTGAAATAGAAATGATAGATAAGCCTGATGATTGTTATAAAATAGAAAATATGCTGCATCCTAGGCATCCTTATAAGTGGTTAAAAATTACATTAACTGAAGGGAAATATCATCAAATTAGGAAAATGATGATAGCAGTGAATAATAAGTGTAAACGGCTAATTAGAACTTCTATTGAGGATTTAGAGCTAGCTGACTTACCTGTTGGTAAAGTTAGAGAATACAAAGAAGAAGATTTTTTTAATTTACTTAAAATCAAGTATTGAATGTGTTTAATGCTTTAACTATTAATTTTATGAATGTATTTCTTTTATTTATTATTTTCAATAATTGTTAAGGAACTATATTTTTCATTTATTAGATTATAATTATAGTTTTCCACTACTTTTTTAAGGGCTCTTCTTGCAGGTATATTAAAGAGAGCGGTTATTCCAGAATTAATTAATCCAAAGACCACAAAAGGATAATCGAATGTAGGAACACCAGTATGGTAATCAACAGAATTTATAAAACCCATGCCACCTAAGGCCCCAAAAAACTGTGATCCTCTTTTATATCTAATATATCTTTTATAAGACTGCAGGAGTTCTATGGAGTTTTGTTTTTTTATAATCGCGTATAGTTTTTTTGGTTTTTTAATTATCTCATTATTAAGTGAGACGCTTCCTCCTTGTATATAAGTCATTTCTTGTCCATAACAGAAATTGCAAAAAAATAGGATTAGTATTTTAAAAAAATATTTTTTCATAAATGCAGATAAATTGTGTAGGGGTAAATTAACAAAATAAAATTCGGAAGTTAATATTTCGAAAGGTTTTATTTTTAATTGTCCACTTTGAAAAGTATTTTAATAAGTTTTAAAAGCCCTTCAGTTTTATAACTAATTCAATATTTAAT